>NZ_JBEPCY010000021.1:0-127110 GCF_040299965.1 Streptomyces sp. NPDC000594
CCTGAAGGCGGACCGATCGGTCAAGTCTAGGCACGCGGCCTTCCCCGGAGGCACGGTATGCGCGCATTGCGTGCCCGGCAGCGCGGTTCGCGGCGCGAGAGGCGAGCTGGCAGCGGCGGCCGGTTCACGACCGCTTATCCGGTGCCAGGCCCGGCACCTCACCGCCGGATACGAGCCGAAGCGACGAACGCGTGCGCTCGACCAGGACCACCACAACAGCCCTCCAGCACACCCAACCGCACAGCCGGACGGCGGAAACGGGAGCCCTCCCGCACTGCCGGGCCCGCTCCACGAGGGATACGACACGGGTCCGATGAGGGTGGCGACGACCTTGCCGCCCTTGAAGACGTGCAGGGTGGGAACAGCGGTGACGTCCCGCTTCGGGAAGGCCCTGGGGCTGCAGTCGATGTCGAGACAGACGGGTGACGGTCACCCGGTTCGCGTACCCCTTGGCAACGTCCACCACAACCAGCCCCAAAACCTGCACGAACCGCCCCGCTCGGCCCGGAAGACCGCGAGGACCGCCCGCCCAGGACCCGGCCGAGTGGCTGCCCCCGGCCGAGAGCGCGCTGTGCCGGTACGCGGCGGAGGGGACCGCGACCAAGCTCCGCTGGGACCTGACCCTGGACGAGGCAGAGCAGGACCAGATCCTGGTCATCGCCGCCGACTGCCCCGGCACCGAAGTGATCTGGACTCCTGCACCCTGATCTCCCGTCCGGGGTGCAGCAGAGTCACGCAGTAGTGGAGATAGAGGCGGGCTTTGGCGAGAAGGTCGGCTCCGGCCAGGTCCTGGGCGGTCACGACCCGGGTGGGTGTGCACGACGCAGTCAAGGCCGCCCTCGGTCACGAAGTTGCCCGGCCCGAGCGGCTTGATCACGAGCGGCTCGCCGAGCAAGCCCAGCAAGATCCGAGAGACGACCTAGTGCTGTGGACCGGGAAGGTTCACCAGGGTCAGTACGCTGAGCCCGGCTGCGGTGGACGAGGAGGTCGGGCATGACGCGGAGACTGTCGGTGGACAAGGCCGTGGGACTGCTTGAGGGCGACCTGGGGGCAGGACAGCGGGCGCTTGACGATCTGGTCACGGAAGATCTCTGGCTCGCCTTCCTGCGATTCGGCCGACGGCTGTTCGACGTCTCAGACACACCTGACGCTGACGGTCTTCTGTTCCAGTACGGGAGCTACGCGTTCGACGGTCCTCCGGCGTTCACGCTGGACCTCACCCGGCAGTTCGAGATCTCCGACAGCGACGGTGATCACGACCATTACGTGCAGGTTCACTGCGAGCTCAGATACGGACGCGCACCCGCCCTGGAGGCCCTCGGGAGCTTCGGCTCGTGGTTTTTCCACGATGCCGGAGACGATCTCGGAGAGTGGGCTCAAGGACTGACCGAGCGGGCTGCCTGGGCAACGATCCACAGACTCAAACCGACCGAGATCAGGGTGTATCAGGACCTGGTGTAGTCGTCAGACCGCCATCGTGCCGGGACAGCCGTCCGCGCATGCGTATTCGGCCTCATCCGCAGGCGGCGGATGGCGGATAACCGACTTCGCGGCGGCCACCCCTGCCGCCACCATCAAAGGGCAGCACTCCAGGCACACCACGCAACCGGATCCAACCGTCCGGGCAACCGCATGCCCACCTGCCGGGGCGGATCCGCCGACCCCCGAAAGGGCTCACTCCATGGCCAGGACCACGCACAAGTTCCTCCTGCCCGCGCTGCTCGCGCTGGCGGCCCTCGCGCTGCCGGCACCCGCCACCGCCGCACCCGCCGAGCCGGCGGCCCCACTGGCGGGCCGGTGTCTGGCCGAGGGAAATCTCGGCGTGGTCTTCGTCAACACCTGCATGGACACCGGCAAGCAGCGCTGGACCATCGAGGGAGACAAGATCAGACGCTCCGGCAGCTCCTGGTGCCTGTCCGGCAACAGTACCTCGGCCAGCCTCAACACCTGCATGAACACCGGCCACCAGCGGTGGCTCATCCAAGGGGAGAAGATCATCCTCAACAACTGACCGCCCGGCCCGGCGGGCCGTCACGCCTTCGGGGCCACCTTCGACGGGCCGTTGATGATGCGGTCCATCGCGTCGGAGCCGGTCGGACCGGTGAGGTTGGCCAGCATCTGCTGACCCGACCGTCGCGCGTCCTGCGGGGTGCAGAGGGACCACGGACGCGACACGCCGCAAGGCCGCTCAAGCCGGGAGTGTGGGGTGCTGCTGCTGGAGGCGAAGCCGTCGGCAGCGGTGTTCTGTTCTTCGAGATGTCGGACACGGGCCTGGCGATCGAAGGCGTCACGGGATTCCGGCACCGCGTGGTGACCGGCCCGGCCCGGGGGCACGGAAGTGACGAGGGCATGCCGGACCGAGTCGGGAACGTCTCCAGGTCTCGTTACGAGGAACTGGTCGCCGAGTCGCGCGAGCTGATCGCTCACCCGCTCAAGGACTCGTTCGGCGACGGCGGGCTCGTCCCGCTCCGCTCGCACCTCTGCCAGCACTGAGCGATGGCGTGAGCCTCAGCTCAATCGGACAGCGCGGCGGGGGACCATATGCCGAACCACTGCTCGGCACCGTATGCCTCGAACCGCTCCGCCTCGATGAACCCCAGCTTTGCCGCGAGGCGCATCGAGGAGACGTTGGCGGTCTGGGTGGCGAGTACGACTGGTTCACCGGGAAGGGCGTCGGCGAACCAGTGGAGTGCCGCCGCGCAGGCTTCGGCGGCGTATCCGCGTCCCCATGCCTGCGGCAGGAACAGGTAGCCGAGCTCGGCCTTCCCGGCAGCCCGGGGAAGGTGCCCCGTTTCCCTGTAGAGCGTGATCTGGCCGATCATCGCTCCGTCGAGATCGACGATGAAACGGCCGGAGCGCCGACCGGGTGCCGCTGGCATCGTGCGTTCGAGCTCGTCACGCGGTTGAGGGCCACCGAGGTAGGTGCTCACCTCTGGCGAGGCCAGCAGGTCGATGACCGCCTCACGGTCCCGGGCCTCGGGTTCACGGAGCACGAGCCTCTCGGTCCTGATCGGGGCAGGCGGCCAGGCGACGGGTCCGAGATCAGTCATGCCGTCACCCAATCAACAGGCGCGCTGACGATCAAGACTCGCGCACCTACCAACCACCGACCCGGGACCCCGCCTCCACCAACGGTGCCGACCCTGCAAGCCACGCCTGCACAGTCAGACGGACGATCTTCTCCGCAGACTGCCGCCCGCGACCAGCAGGAGCACTCCGAGGACCCATCACACCAGTGGAGTTGCCTACACCCCTGATCCGGGCGAGCTGATGGAGAGGGGGGGTTCAGGGCGCGGCGGTGAAGGTCCAGCCGGTTTCGAAGGCTGCCCCCTCGCTGAAGGTGATGAGGGTGCCGGAGGTGGGGGCCGCGTCGACGGGGTCGTGTTCGAGGATGCGCAGGCGGGTGCCCCGGGAGCCGGTGGGGTGTGGCTGGGCGGGTTTGGCCGGTTCGAAGGTGCTGCCGTTGAAGCCGGGGTAGCCCATGGCCCACATCTGCCGGCGGCCCTCCGGCTGGCCGGCGTCCGCGTGGGGCTGCTGGGTGATCGTACGGTCCGGCTGGACGGCCAGGGCCAGGCCGCTGTGGACGTTGACGATACGGAAGAACGTGTATTTGGTGCCGTGGTGGTCGACCTCGAAACGCCACCGCTGGTGGGCACCGTTGTTGCGGGTATAGACGATCGGGGCGGTACCGGGCGCGGTGGACGCGCGCGGCATGTCCCACACCAGCGTGGGATGGGACGCCAGAGCGATGTACAGCTCACCGTCCGGGGCCTGATGCGTCTCGTCGAGGTCACGGAACTGTGCCACGTACTCCTCCTGCTTCGTCCGCGGTCCCGTCACGGGACCGGGCTCGGAACATCTGCGCCACACAGTAGGGAACCCACCCCCCACTGCCCAGAACGCCAATCCGGCCACCGGGCACGGATCAGCACCACCTCATGGTCGTCGAGCAGCGGTCCCGGCCTGACAGCCCCGTACCCGCCGGAGCTGGAAGCCGGTGCCGCCGGAGGCCGCGGCCATCACGGGAAATCACAGCGGGCACCGGGGAACCCGGCATGCGTGTCAGCCGACTACGTCGGTGGCCGGGCAGACAACCGGCCGGGACCGCTTGCCGTGGAGGGAACGGGGGATGTGTATGGGCGGGCTGGACATAACGATGCGTGAGGTGGGCTGCCGGCATGGGCGGGTGGACGTCGTCACCGATGTGGATCTGCGGATCGCGGCCGGTGAACGGGTCGCCCTGACCGGTACCAATGGATCGGGCAAGACCACTCTTCTGCGGGCGGTGCTGGGACTGCACCGGCAGGTGACCGGTTCGATCCTGGTCGGCGGGCGGGGCACCCGGACACCGGCGGAGTGGGGACGGCGGCGGGTCTGTGCCTGGGTTCCGCAGAAACCGGCCGCCGGGCGGTTTCCTCTGCTCGGGTCCGAGCTGCTGGCCAGCAGTGGCGCGCCCGGGGAAGCCGGGCGGGCGGCGGTCCGGCTCGGGGTGGGGCCGGTCGTCGGGCGGCCGCTGCACACCCTGTCGGGGGGCCAGTTGCAGCGGATGTACCTGGCCCGGTCGATCGGCTGTGTCGCGGCGGGCGCACAGGTCCTGCTGGCCGACGAGCCGACCGCGGCGCTCGATTTCGCGGGGCAGGAGGAGGCGGCGGACGTCCTGGCCTCGCTGCCGGTGACGCTGGTCGTGGTGACCCACGACCGGACGCTGGCAAACCGGTGCGACCGGTTACTGGAGATGGCCGCCGGCCGGCTGAGGGAGGTCCGGTGACACTCGCTCTCGCCGATGTCGGCGCCCTGCTGGAGCTCGTGCCCGTACAGCGCGCCGGGTTCGCCCTGTCACTGGCCGCGGTCGGGCTGCCGGTCATCGGTGTGATCATCGTCGGGCTGGACATCATGCCGGTCCGGTTCGCCATGATGCATGTCGCCCTCCTCGGCATCGCGATCGGCATGCTCACCGGGCTCGACCCCATGCTGTGCGCGCTGGCCGCCTGTGCCCTGGCCGGGGCGGGTGTCGCCCCGCTCGCCGGGACCCCGAGCGGTCTGTCCGGGGCGATGGGCCTGCTGATGAGCCTGGCCATCGCGGCGGCGCTGCTGCTGCTGTCCGTGTCGGGGGTCAACGCGTCCGGGGCGTTCGCCCTGCTGTGGGGGTCGGTCCTGTCGGTCGGCACACCCGATCTGATCGTGCTCGGCGTCCTGGCGGTCGTTGTCCACGCACTGTTCTGGTGGCGCCGCCGGGACATCGCGCTGCTGCTGTACGACCGGGAGCTGGCCCAGTGCTCCGGTGTCCCGGTACGGGTACTGACCGCCGCGCTCCTGGTCCTGGTCGCCGTCGCTGTCGCCGGTGCGGTCAAGCTCACCGGTGCCCTGCTCGTCGACGCGCTGACCCTGCTGCCCGCCCTCGCCGCCCGCCGGCTGGGCACCTCACTGAAATCGATCACCCTGTGGGCGGTCGGTATCGGCATCGTCGTCAATCTGACCGGGTTCGTGCTGGCCCTGTGGCTCGACTGGCCACCGGGCCCGGTACTCGTCCTCACGGCGGGGTTCGTCGTCCTCGCCGTCCACTGCATACCCGAACGGAGAGTCGCCTCATGGCGCGCACCCGTGTCCGTACCTCTTCCCTCTCCGCACTGACCCTCACACTGGCCCTGGTCACGGGCTGCGGCGGCGACAGTGAGACATCCGCCGCCGGACATTCCCGTGCGGGGAAGCCGGCGGTGGTCGCAACCACCACCTGGCAAGGTGCCATCGCCCAAGCGGCAGGAGCCGACAACATCGAGGTCATCGTCGACCGATCCGTACCCCACGCTCCGGACTACGATCCCAAGCCCTCCGACCTGATCACCGTCGCCCAGGCCGACTTCGTGCTCTACGCCTCCTTCGAACCGTACGCGGCGAAGATCAAGGAAGCCGCGGGATCGAAAGCGAAACAGGTCGAGGTCAACCTCGACAACGACCCCGCACAGCTGAAGGCCGAGGTCACCCGGCTCGCAGGACTCTTCGGCACCGAGAAGGCCGCCGAGCGGTGGAACAGGGAATTCGACACCGAGTACGCCAGGCTGAACAAGGGTCTCCGGGCCGCCTGGCCCGGCGGCAAGAGCCCGCTCGTCGTCAGCCACGCCTTCACCACCTGGGCGGCGAGGCTGGCCGGTGCCACCACCGCAGGGACCTACGGTCCCGAGGCCGTCACCCCGGCACAACTCGCCCGACTGACCGCGACAAAGCCCGCCCTGGTCCTCGACAACGCCCACATGTCAACGGGAACGGTCCTGCCCGACACCAGAGCCAAACACCTCAGCATCGTCAACTATCCGGGCGACGACCTCGACCTCCTCCCCGTCTACCGCAACGCAGCAACCGAACTGAAAAAAGCCATGACCAACCCCTGACCCAAACACCGGATACGGAATACCAGATACCAGATGCCGGATACCGGATACCGGATACCGGGCATGGAGAAACAGGGGCCAGAAACCACGTGAACCAGGCCGGGCCGTTCGGACAGGAGACCGGCATGGCGGACACGACCGTGGACACGATGAACCGGTGGATCCGTGTCGCCGGGGCGGTGGTGCCGCTCTGCGCGGGCCTCGCGCTCGCCCTCCTGGCGGCGCTTCCCCTCGCGTTCAACGGGGCGCAGCAGACGCTGGGGGCGCTGGGCCGGGCGGAGGTGCCGGACGGTGCCTCCGCCTCGCTCGGGCGGGGGCTCGCCATGCTGGGGGCGGCGGTGCTGCCCTTCGCCGCGGGCACGGTCGCCCTGCTGGTGGGGCGGGTCCGGCAGCTGTCCGGGGTCAGGGTCGTGCGTCTGTGTGGCAGGGCCGTGCTCGTCTGCGCTCTGGGGGCCTGCGTGATGGCGATGGTGAACGCCGTCTGACCGCCGAAGGCATGCGTCGGCTCGTACGGGACCGACCGTGACCTGGGCGCCTTCCACGCGCGGTACGGACGGGGCGCGGCCGGATTTCGCGGCGGTGGCATCCCTGACCGTCCCGGTGGCCTCGGCGGCGCCGGGTGAGGTCGGGGAGCGGGTCGGTGGGGCGAAGCGCCCGGCGGCCGCGCCGCTGGTGGACTTCAACCGGGACGGCTACCGCGATGTGGTTCTCACGGCGCCGACGGGCGCGGTGAAGGCCGGCAAGACCACGGCCGCGGCCGGATTTACCGCCGTGCTCTACGGCGGCAAGGCGGGAGCCAAGCGGAAGAAGCAGGTCCTGCACCTGAACCTGCCGGGTGTGCCGGGCAACGTCATGGCCCACCAGCGCTTCGGCGACGGCACGGCCGCCGCCGATCTGGACCGGGACGGCTATACCGATCTGGTGGTCGGCGCTCCCAACGCCTCCGTTGTACGGAACGGGGAGTTGGTCAGCTACGTCGGCACCCTCACCGTCTTCTGGGGCGGGAAGAAGGGCCTGTCCGGCACGGGTGCGTTGGCCCTGGAGGGCGCGAAGGGCATGAGCCAGCTCGGTAAGACCCTGGCGGTGGGGGACTTCGACGGCGACGGCGATCAGGACCTCGCGGCCGCGGAGCAGGGGAACGACGTAGCGGTGTTCTCCGGGCCGTTCCGGCGGGGCGGTCCCTTCCCGGCTTTCTACCGGGTGAGTCACAACTCCACGGAACAGGTCATCGCGATGTCCACCGGTGATGTGAACGGAGACGGGCGGAGCGATCTGGTGACGGTGGCTCAGGAGACCTCGTACGGCGATATCCGGTTGACTCGGCTGTGGAGAGGAACGCGCGACAAGCTCGTGCGGACGGGTGACCTCAACGCCTTGGGCTCGAAGTCGGTCGCCGTCGGCGATGTGAACGGCGACGGTTTCGACGACATTGTCACCGGCAACCCGGAATTCCCCAGCTATGGCTCGGCGGGCGGGAGCGTCTCCTGGAGGCCCGGTTCCGCGAAGGGCCCGGTGGAGGAGCAGGTGCGTACGTTCCATCAGGACACCACGGATGTCCCGGGAACCGGCGAGTCCGGCGACCGGTTCGGCGCGGACGTGACGGTGGGCGATCTCAACGGCGACGGGTACGCGGAGATCGTCGCGGGTGTGCCCGGCGAGGACACCGGGGCCGCTGTCGACAGCGGTTCGATCGTGGTGCTGCCCGGCACGGCGGAGGGCCCGACCGCGGCCGGCTCCTTCACCATCACCCAGAACACCCCGGGCATACCGGGCGGGTCCGAGAACGGGGACGCCTTCGGGTCGGCCGTCCTGGTGTCCGACACCGATGGGGACCGCCGGGCGGAGGCCGTGGTCACGGCCACGGGCGAGAACGACGCGGCGGGGGCGGTGTGGACGTTCCGGACCGGTCCGTTCGCGCAGCCGCTGCCGCCGGGCGCCCTGAGTCATGGGCCGGGCGGCTTCGGCGTCGCCGGGGACCGGGTGGGCACGAGGCTCGACGGCTGAGCGCCATGGCGGCGCGCTGACCGGGGGAAACCGGGGCGGGTGGGCATCCCGGTGTGCCTGTCCGTCCCGGGCGTGCGTGGGTGCCGGTCCCCGGTCCGGCGGCCCTGTCCGCCCCGGGCTTGGGTGCCGGTCTCCGGTCCGGCGGTCTCCGGTACCAGGAACCGGGGCGGCCGAAGGGGAACGGCTCCGCCCGGTCTTCCGGGCGGAGCCGTTCCCGTCACCGAGGTGGCCCTCGCGCAGGTGCCTGAGTGGGAGGGGGTGCCGGGCGGCGCGATGGTGGGGCCGTGCCGGCTGCTCGGTTTCCGGATCACCGATCGGGTGGTCGTCGATGGCCGGGAGGGATCAGTTGTTTTTCCGCTGGAGCACCACGTACACCAGGGGAAGCAGTGTTGCCAGCAGCATCATTCCCGGCGCGAGCCACGGGGAATCGACCCCCACGGCCGCCAGTCCACGGGCCATCAGGAAGGGCCCCAGCACGGAGGCCCCCATGGCCGTGGCCGTGGAGAGAAAACCGAACAGCAGCTCCGACCGGTCGGCGGGTGCGCCCACCGACAGGGACGGGCCCTCCGGAGTCGTACTGAAGACGACATAGGCCGCCGCGGACGGCTCCTCCGGCGCGGACTGCCGGACCCCCGGTACATCGTTCACTCACTCGCCTTCCCCAAAGTGCCGGGCCGAAGACGCGTCTCGCCCGTGCAGTCAGCCGGCTCGTATGGACATGGGATCCCCCCACTGGCGACAGGCCAGAGCACGACGGAACGTCCGCCGTGCCGCGGCACCGGGAAACCCGGTGCCTGCCTCTCGACGGTAGCAGGGTGGTGCATAGACGCACCATCTTTGATGCGTCTATGCTTCAATCAACCCCGGGGTTGATCACCGGCTCCCGGGAACACCGCGAGCGCCGGAGAACACCGCAGAACGACTAAGTACGACGGAGGAAGACGAGATGGCCCCCCAGCCCGCAGAGCCGCGTCATCCTTCCTCGGAGCGCTACTCCGTCACCCTCGTACCCCCCGCCGTAAAAGCGATCACCGAGGTCATGGACGGAACCGGCCTCTCCAAGGCGGACGTGATCAACCGTGCCGTACAGGTCTACGCCTATCTGGAGGCGCGGAAGGCCGACGGCATGGACGTTCTGCTCCGGAACGCGGACGGGACCGCCGAGCGGCTGCACATCGTCTGAGCAGCGCGTGCCACCCACTGGCCCGGCGCGCTTCACCGGGGGGGGAGGCCGGAGGGCCTGGGGTCAGGAGCCGGGGAAGGGCCGGGCCGGTGAAGTCGCACGTACGAGCGAACCGGCCCGGCCGTGGTGGGTGGTCCCCGCCCGGAGAAGGAGTCCCGTGTCGAAGCCTTTGCTCTTCCTGGATGTCGACGGAGTCCTGAACCCGGCCGATCCGGAGGCTCGGGCGGACTTCGCCCCGTACACGCTGCTCGGCTTCCGGGTCCTGCTGTCGCCTCGGCATGGTGAGTGGCTGCATGAGCTGAGCGAGGTGTACGAGTTGTGCTGGGCGACCACTTGGGAGGAGCACGCCAATACCCACATCGGTCCGGCTCTCGGTCTCCCGGCCCTTCCCGTGGTCCGTTTCAGGGGGTACAGGACCCAACCGGGTGACCCGCGGGTTCCCCTGTTGGAGCTGCTCTCCGCCATGAAATGGGCCCCGCTGCTGCGGTACGCGGCCGGGCGCCCGTTCGCCTGGGTCGATGATGTCATCCCGTCCCGGCTCGTCCGCAACTCCCGTCTCCGATGTGACCGGCTGCTGCTTCCCGTCGATTCCCGCCAGGGGTTCGAACGCCTCCATGTCGACCGCTTGCTGACCCGCCCGCCGCGCCCGGCCCCGTGGCGGCGGGGGACTCGCGGTCGTAACGCGTCACCGGCAGGCGCGGACTCCGGGTCTGCGCCGGAGGGCAGTGATGGCCGGGCTGTCGTGGGCCGATGAGCGCTGCTGATGGCGCCCCGGCCGAGCAGCGGTCTTCCAGGTGCCGGCGTCCTCGTTCCCGAAGTCGAGGTTCCGCGGGTCGATGTAGAGCCATTGCTCGAAGTCGCAGATTCCTTTCGCCCGGTCCACGATCTCGCAGTCGCTGGTGATGATCGCGCTGTGCAGGGTGTCCCCGGTCCTGGGCTTCCCCCGGTAGGGGAACACCGTCGGCCCCCAGTCCTCCAGCAGCTCCGCCTCGGCCCGGGGCGGCTCCGGGCGTACGGTCGGGCGGCGGGAGTCCGGGGCGAAGCCGATCGTGGCGATGGGGCCGGCCCGCTGCGGGGCGATGTCTCCCATAACTGTTCATATTTCCCGGTGATGTGAGCATTTCGGCGGTAGATTTCAGAGCCCGTCCTCACGACCGACCAGACGGTGAGGTAGGCAGATGTCCGACATCCGTACAGGTCCGGAAAAGCCGGCAGCGGAACAGGATCAAGGACTCCTCTTCCGGGGGAGCGACATCGAGGAACTGCACGATCTGATCAGTACGCGGTTCGCGCCGAACCGGATGTCGGTCCTGGCCGGCGGTCGGCTCGACGGCCGTTTCCGATGTGTCCGCGAGGGAACGATCGCCCTGTACGAGCTGGGGTACGGCGCGGAGGTCGACATCGTGCCCGGGGCTCCGCTGGATTTCTACAACATCCATATCCCGCTCGCCGGTGACGGCATGGTCACCGTGGACGGGAAGGGGCTCTCCCATCCGCTCAGCATCGTGGGACCGCACCAGAGACTGTCGATGCGCTGGAACGGGGAGAGCCTGAACCGGGTGCTGATCATCCCGCGTCAGGTGGTCGACGGGGCCCTCACCGCCCGGCTCGGGGACGTGCCGCGGCACCCGCTCGCGTTCGTTCCCGTCCTGAACGGACAGGCGGGTCCGGTGCGGTCCTGGCTGAATCTGGTGCGGCATTTCGCCGAGTTCGCCGATTCCGGCCTTGCCGAACGCTCCCCCCTGGCGACGGGTCACTTCGAACGGCTCCTCGTGGACGGGCTGCTGGACGCCCAGCCCCACATGCTCAGCGATGCCGTGACGGGCCACGACACCGCCGCACTGCCCGGCGCGTTGCGCAGGGCCACGCTCTACTGCGCCGAACACGCCCACGAACCGATCTCGGTGACCGACATGGCGCGCGCCGCGCGCGTGAGCGTACGGAGTCTGAGGGAGGGATTCCGCAAGCACCTGGCCACCACTCCGCTGGCATACCTGCGACGCACCCGGCTGGATCTGGCGCGCCGTGATCTCCTGGCCGCCGCCGACGGGCAGACTTCGGAAACCGTCACCGACGTGGCCCTGCGCTGGGGCTTCACCCATCTGGGCCGGTTCACCGGGCACTACCGCGAGGCCTACGGGGAGACCCCCTCCCAGACGCTGCGCCGCGCCCGCCGGAGGAGCCGGGCGAGCCGGGCGGCCGCTATCCGGAAACGTGCGCCGCGCGGCGCCGAAAGCGGATAGCCCGGGCGTTCCGCCACAGCCATGCTGGAGTCCTGCCGGATCCGCATCCATCAAGGGCGCGGGACCGGCCCGACGGCCAGGCCGCCCAGCCGTCGGGACAGAGCCGACAGGACCGCACGGCGGGAAGCCACGGGGGTGCTTCCCACAACAGCGTTCACTCCTGCACTTGCCCGGCGGGCGGTCCACCCCCCACAGCCGCTCGGCACGAAGCTCCACAGGGTGCGCTGGACCTGCCTTGGCCCCCCGACCGGGGGGCCAAGGCAAACAGGAACAACTCCCGGCACCAGTCGGGCGGGACGTCGTGACCCGCGGTTCAGCGCGGCGGGTCGAGGTCCGCAAGCACGGTGCTGTCGAGTCCGGCGACGAG
The DNA here is from genome assembly GCF_040299965.1 of Streptomyces sp. NPDC000594. NCBI lineage: Bacteria > Bacillati > Actinomycetota > Actinomycetes > Kitasatosporales > Streptomycetaceae > Streptomyces > Streptomyces sp. NPDC000594. The sequence goes on from NZ_JBEPCY010000021.1 coordinate 12,184, forward strand.
CGCGTCGCACGCGGCACTGACGACTTCGCTCGCCTGGGTGTCTCCCCGAGCGGTCGGCACCTTGTCCACGGCTGCCCGGCGGTTGTGGAACCGCGCCGCGCGCTGTGCGGTGAACGGCTCCGGACCCGGGTAGGGGCAGACCTGGTACTCGGTGAGCTGCGGCCGGGCCTCGCGCGGGGCCTCGGTGAGGGTGGCGTGACGTACGGACGAAAGAGCCGATCACCGACGCGACCCGCCCGCCCGCCCCGCCTACCGCCACATGGCCGTGGTCGGCGTGCCCGACGCGTGTGCTGCTGGTCTGATCGCCATGGGTGGCACCCGGATGTGCGGGTGCCTCGACTCCGTGGAGGTCTCATGAACAAGGCAGTTCTGGCGGTGGCGCTCGCCGCCGCGCTGTCCACCGGCGTTCCGGCGATGGCCGACGACGCCGACCCGCAGGACCTGGGCCGCCATGGTCTGAAGGTGACCGGGCTGACCGACGACCATTGTCTCGTGCAGTTCCGCGCCGGCAGTCCCGAAAGGGTGACCTCGATCGGGGCCGTCACCGGTCTTACGGGCGACACCGAACTGGTCGGCATCGACTACCGGGTCCAGGACGGGCTGCTCTACGGCGTCGGGAACGCCGGCGGTGTCTACACCCTCGATACGGGCGACGCCGTGGCGACGAAGGTGTCCCAGCTGAGCATCGCCCTTGAGGGCACCGCCTTTGGTGTGGACTTCAACCCGGCCGCGGACCGGCTGCGGATCATCAGTGACACCGGGCAGAATCTGCGCCACAACGTGAACGTCGCCACGGGCGGCACCGTCCTGGACGGCACTCTCACCGCACCGCCCGCTACCACCCCCGCCCTCGGGGTGACCGGCGCCGCGTACACCAACAACGATCTCGACACGGCCACCGCCACCAGCCTGTTCGACATCGACACCACCCAGGACCGTGTCGTCCTCCAGTCCCCCGCCAACGCCGGTACCCTCGCCCCCACCGGGAGCCTCGGCATCGACGCGGGCCCCAGTGCGGGCTTCGACATCTACTTCTCGACCGGTGACGGCAGCAACCAGGGCTTCGCCGCCCTCCAGACCAGCGGCTCCTACCGCTTCCACAGGGTCGACCCGCTGACCGGAAGGGCCGACGACGTCGGCGGATTCCCCTCCGACCGGCAGGTCTTCGACATCGCCCTCCCCCTGGACCAGAGGTAGACGACAGGCCTTCGGTCATACGTCCCGGTGTCGTACCACGAGCAGTGCGACGGCCACCGCCGCGGTGGCCCACGCTCCGTAGACGATCCACGCCTCGGTGACGGTCTGCGGGTCCGTGCCCAGGTCGTGCGCCCGCCCCGGGTTCGTCACCAGACGTTCCCAGGCGCTGAGCGGCAGGGCGTCGCCGATCTCCTCGACCCAGCGGTAGCGCTCGCCGCGGAGCAACGCCGGAGTCAGCAACAGCAGGGCGATGACGGCGACGATGGAGCCGGCGGCGTGCCGGACGACCGCCCCCACCGCCATACCGACCAGCGCGCACAGCGGTGCCAGGAGAGCGGCCGCGGCGACGGCGCGCAGTGCGCCCGGGTCGCCCAGCGACAGGCCGCCGTACTCCCTCAGCAGCATTTGGGTGACGCCGAAGGAGGCGCCGGAGACGAGCGTGCCGAGCGCCAGCATGACCGCCGACACCACGGTCGCCTTGGCGGCGATCACCGCCCGCCGGTCGGGTACGGCGGTGAAGGTCGTACGGATCATCCCACTGGTGTACTCGCCGAAGACCGCGATCCCTCCCACCGTCGCGGTGATGACCATGAGCAGCTGCCAGGCGGGATCGACGAACGCCGTGTGCAGCGGATCGAAGAGAAGCTCGGGGCGGGCCGGAACCCCCGGCGGTGGATGCGACGGCAGTCGCAGCTCCGCCAGCCGGTCCGCGTTCGACGCGGCGGAGTTGGCGTTGATGCCGATGACGGTCAGCGCGCCGGCACCGAGCACCCAGGAGGTGGAGCGCAGTGACCAGAGTTTGATCCACTCGGCGGCGAGGAGGCGGCGGAACCGGGCGGGCCCCGGGAGCGGGAGGCGGGCCGGGGCCCGGTCGGGTGCCGCGGTCATCGGGCGGCTCCCGCGGAGTATTCGACGCTCTCCCGGGTGAGTTCCATGAACGCCTCCTCCAGGGAGGCCGGCCGCGGGCTGAGCTCGTGCAGCCGCGTCCCGTGTGCGAAGGCGAGTTCACCGATGCGCTCCGCGGGGAGACCGGTCACGGTGAGCGTTCCGTCGTCCTCCGGCCGGACCGTCGCGCCCTCGTCGGTCAGCAATCGGGCGAGGATTTCCGTGTCGGGGGTACGGACGCCCACCCGCGGCTGTGTGCCGCGCGCCACGATGTCGCGCAGGCTCTGTGCCGCGATCAGCCTGCCGCGACCGATGACGATCAGTTCCTCGGCGGTCTGCTCCATCTCCCGCATCAGATGGCTGGAGACGAGCACGGTGCGGCCCTCGTCCGCCAACCGCTGGAAGAGGCCTCGCGCCCAGCGCGCCCCCTCGGGGTCGAGGCCGTTGAGCGGTTCGTCGAAGAGCAGTACGGGCGGATCGCCGAGCAGGGTGGCGGCGATGCCGAGCCGCTGTCTCATCCCCAGGGAGAAGCCGTCGATCCTGCGGCCTGCCGCGTCCGCCATGCCCACCTCGGCCAGCACCTCCATGGCGCGCCCGCGTGGCAGGCCGTTGCCGACCGCCAGCGCCGTCAGATGGGCGTGGGCGGTTCGGCCGCCGTGCGTGTCGTGGGCGTCGAGCAGGGCGCCCACGTGCCGCAGGCCGCGAGGGCGGTCGGCGAACGGCCGCCCGTCGACGGTGACGGTGCCGCCCGTGGGTCGGTTCAACCCGAGGACCATGCGCAGCGTGGTGGTCTTGCCGGCGCCGTTCGGGCCCAGGAAGCCGGTGACCACGCCCGGGCGCACGGTGAAGGACAGTCGGTCGACGGCGGTGGTCCCGCCGTACCACTTGGTGAGTTCGGTTGCTTCGATCACGATGTCCACGCTGCCGGGGCGGACCCCGCTCGGGCATCGGGCCACCGGCCACCATCGGGACGCGGCCAGTAGCCCCTGGGAGTAGGCCCGTGGGCCAATGCCGGGGTACGGGCGGCTTGCCTATCATCGGTGCATGAAAGCCCCGCTGGATGCTCCACGGTCGCTCCTTGCCGAGGTGCCGGCCTGGTGCTCAGGCATCGCCTACGCCGTCCTGCTCCACGTCGTGGTGGTGAACACCGGCCGCGAACTGTCCGGTATGCGCCTGCTGCCGGCCGTACCGCTCGCCCTTCTCCTGCTGCCCCTGGTGCTGCGTCGGCCGCTGGCCGCCCTGGCGCTGCTGCTCACCGTCTCCTTCGCGGTGACCGTCCGGGCGGATTCGGCCATGGCCGCGGGCCAGCAGGTGATGGGCATCGTGCCATCCGTCCCGACGCAGGCGTGGCAGATCGCGTCTGTGCAGACAGTCCTCACCGATCTCACGGTCGGATGGATCGCCGCCACCCGGTCGAGGCGGACCGCCGTCGCCGCCGCGCTGGTGGCGCTCGGCGTGCAGATCGGGGCCGCCGGCTACTACCGGGAGGGCCTCTCCTCGTACCTCACCGTCCTCGTCTTCCTGACTCTGATGATGGTCACCGCCTGGACGGTCGGCCACGCGGTCCACGAACGCCGGCAGCACCGAGCCGATCTGCGGGCCAGAGCCGCTGAGCAGGCCGTTGTCGCGGAGCGGCTGCGGATCGCCCGGGAGCTGCATGACATGGTGGCGCACAGCATCGCGGTCATCGCCATCCAGGCCGGGGTGGGCCGGCGTGTCATCGGCACTCAGCCGTCGGAGGCCCGTGACTCCCTCGCCGCCATCGAGGACATCAGCCGCGACACCCTGGCCGGCCTGCGCCGGATGCTCGGCACATTGCGGCAGACGGCTCCCGGGGACGGCGCACCGCTCGGCCCGGCGCCGGGGCTCGCCGAACTCGACGGGCTGGTGGAGCGGGCCCAGGAGGCGGGGGTACGGGTGGACATCGAGTGGCGCCGGGAGCGGCGGGCGCTGGCGGCGGAGATCGAGCTGTCCGCGTACCGCATCATCCAGGAAGCGATCACCAACGTGGTCCGCCACGCGGACACCGACGCCTGCCGGGTGACCCTCGACCGCCGGGAGGGCGATCTGTTCATCGAGATCACCGACGAGGGCCGGGGCCTGTCCGGTCTGCCCGGTGCGGCCGGCTACGGGCTGACGGGCATGCGGGAACGGGCGGCGCTCCTGCACGGCGAGTTCACGGCCGGACCGCGCCCCGAGGGTGGCTTCCGTGTCGCGGTACGGCTGCCGCTGCCGGTGGCGGTCATCGCATGATCCGGGTGCTCCTCACCGATGACCAGCCGCTCGTCCGGCACGGGCTGCGGGTGCTGATCGCCGACCGCCCCGGGCTGGAGGTGGCGGGCGAGGCGGCGAACGGGGAGGAGGCGGTGCGGCTCGCGGGCCGGCTGGCGCCGGATGTGGTGGTGATGGACATCCGGATGCCCGGTATGAACGGCATCGAGGCCACCCGGCGGATCGTCGCGGGTTCCGGCACACCGCCGAAGGTGCTCATCCTCACGACGTTCGACGACGACGAGTATGTCTACGGCGCGCTGCGCGCGGGGGCGAGCGGCTTTCTCGTCAAGGACATGGACATGGACCAGATCCTCACCGCGATCGAGGTCGTTGCCGCGGGTGACGCCCTGCTGGCGCCGGGCGTGACACGGCGCGTGATCGCGGAGTTCGCGGCCCGCCCCGATGCCGTAGCGCGGTCCCTGGGGCCGGTGGAGGGCATCACCGTACGCGAACGGGAGGTGCTCACCCTGGTCGCCCGCGGGCTGTCCAACGCGGAGATCGCCGCGCGGCTGCACATCAGCGTGGCCACGGCCAAGGCCCATATGGGCAGGCTGCTGACCAAGCTGGACGCGCGGGACCGGGTGCAGTTGGTCATCCTGGCCTACGAGGTGGGGCTGGTGACGCCGACGACGCGGGGGCAGGGGCTCCGGCCGGGATGAGGGTCAGGGCCGTGTACCACGCCCTGGGCGCGGGGGCCGAAGAAGCCTTCCGGCTCATGGGACCGGCGCCGGGACCGGAGATCGCCGAAATGCTGTTCACCGAGCCGGTCGAACACTCGGGCCCCGGCCAACGCGGCGGCGATCCCGGAGCGGTCCATCGCCGGGACACCGTCGGCCGGATGTTCCACGGCGTCTCGGCCGGACCGGCTCGGGCGGCTGCGGCCGGAGGTCACCCGCTCGGCCGTCCAGCCGCGAACCAAAAGACAAAGGCAAGGAGAGACTCTCCTTGCCACTCTCAACTTATAGCGCACTGGGGGGCTTGCCACAAGGGCCCGGTCCTGGCGGATGATCGTCGACCGACGCCACCAGCAGGTGGTTCGACGGAGTGGGAGGCGCCGGTCGCGATGGTTGAGACGTACGTGCTGGATCTTCACGAGGTCGACGAGACGCGGACAGCGGTCGTCGGCGGCAAGGGCGCGCAGCTGGGCGGGGTGTCGCGGATCGACGGCATCCGTGTGCCGGACGGTTTCTGCGTGACGACGGATGCCTTCCGGCGGGTGATGGCGGATGTCCCGTCGATCGGCGGCCGGCTGGACCGGTTGTCGCGGGTGGACCCGGACGACCGGGTGGCGATCCGCACGCTCAGCGCCGAGGTCCGCCGGGCCATCGAGGGGACCGCCGTCCCGGACGATCTCGCGGAGGCGGTCACCGGCGCGCTCGCCCGGCACGGCGACCGGGCCGCCGCCTATGCCGTACGGTCCAGCGCGACGGCGGAGGATCTGCCGACGGCCTCGTTCGCCGGGCAGCAGGACACGTATCTGAATGTGGTGGGGCCGGCCTCGGTGCTCCGGCACATCAGCCGTTGCTGGGCCTCGCTGTTCACCGAACGGGCCGTGGTCTACCGGCGGCGGAACGGCATCGACCACCGTACGGTCCGGATGGCCGTGGTCGTGCAGCGGATGGTGTTCCCGGACGCGTCCGGGGTCCTGTTCACGGCCGACCCCGTCACGGGCAACCGGAAGGTCGCCACCGTGGACGCGGGCTTCGGCCTCGGCGAAGCGCTGGTCTCCGGTCTGGTGAACCCGGATGTCTTCGCGGTGCGGGACGGCGAGATCGTCACCAGGACCATCGCCGCCAAGCGACGGGCCGTCCACGCCCTGCCGGCCGGTGGCACCCGGGACGTGGCGGTCGCCCCGCGGCAGCAGCGGCGGCCGACCCTGACCGATGCGCAGGTCGTACGGCTCGTCCGGCTCGGGCGGCGGATCGAGGCGCACTTCGGCCGCCCGCAGGACATCGAATGGTGCCTGGTCGAGGACGGTTTCCGGATCGTTCAGAGTCGGCCGATCACCACCCTGTTCCCCGTTCCCGTCGCCGAGGCCGGGGACCGGGAGAACCGTGTCTATGTCTCGGTCGGCCATCAGCAGATGATGACCGACCCCATGAAGCCCCTGGGCCTGTCCCTGTGGCGGTTGACGGCCATGGCACCGATGCGGGAGGCCGGCGGGCGGCTGTTCGTCGACGCCACCGGGCGTCTGACCTCGCCCGCGGGTCGGGCGGGCCTCCTGGACCTCATCGGCAGGGGTGACCCGCTGGTGAGGGACGCGCTGGAGACCGTCCTGGACCGCGACGACTTCATCCCCCTGATTCCGGAACCGGATTCGGACCCGGATTTGGATTCGGGTTCGGAACCTGATTCCGGCCCGGGTTCCGGCACAAGCGGGCCGCAGGCCGTGGTCGGGACGGACCCGGCCGTCGTCACCGGGCTGGTCGAGCGCAGCCGGGCCTCCGTCGCGGCCCTGGAGCGCGATATCCGGTCGAAGACCGGACCGGCGCTCTTCGACTTCCTGCTGGAGGCCTTCGAGGAGCACAAACGGGTGCTCACCGATCCGCTGAGCCTTCAGGTGATCACGGCGGGGATGGAAGCCACCTGGTGGCTCAACGAGCGGTTGGAGGAATGGCTGGGCGACAGGAACGCGGCTGACACGCTCACCCTGTCCGCCCCCGGCAACATCACCTCCGAGATGGGTCTGGAGCTGCTCGACGTCGCGGACGTGATCCGCCCGTACCCGGAGGTGGTGGAGTTCCTGCGGGGCGTCGGGGACGGGGACCTCCCGGACGGGCTGGGTGGGTTGGTGAAGCTGCCGGGTGGGGCCGAGGCGCGCGAGGCCCTGGCGGGCTACCTCGACCGGTACGGCATGCGCTGTGTCGGCGAGATCGACATCACCCGGCCGCGCTGGTGCGAGCGGCCCGCCGCACTCGTACCGGCGATCCTCGACAACGTCAGGAACTTCGGGCCGGGCGCCGCCGGCCGGCGCTTCGAGCAGGGGCGGCGGAAGGCGCTGGAGAAGGAACTCGACGTGCTGTCACGTCTGCGGGCCCTGCCGGACGGGGAGCGGAAGGCCGACGAGACCAAGCGGATGATCGACCGGGTGAGGACCTTCATCGGCTACCGGGAGTACCCGAAGTACGACATCGTCAGCCGCTACCTCGTATACCGGCGGGCGCTGCTGGCGGAGGCCGGGCGCCTGGTGCGGGCCGGCGTGCTGACCGGGCGGGAGGACGTCTTCTTCCTCACCTTCCAGGAATTCCACGAGGTCGTGCGCTCGCAGCGGGTGGACGACGGGCTGATCCGGCAGCGCAAGGAGGAGTTCCGGTCGTACGCCGCGCTCACCCCGCCCCGGGTGCTCACCTCGGACGGCGAGGCCGTCACCGGGGCGTACCGGCGCGCGGGTGGGCCGGCCGGTGCCCTGATCGGTCTGCCGGTCTCCGCCGGGACCGTCGAGGGAAGGGCGCGGGTCGTCCTCGACATCGCGGAGGCCGATCTCGAAGCGGGCGACATCCTGGTCACGACCTTCACCGACCCCAGCTGGTCGCCGCTGTTCGTCGGGATCGCGGGTCTGGTGACGGAGGTGGGCGGTCTGATGACCCATGGCGCGGTGATCGCCCGGGAGTACGGTCTGCCGGCCGTGGTGGGTGTGGACGGTGCCACCCGGCTGATCCGGGACGGGCAGCGGATCCGCGTGCACGGAACCGACGGCTATATCGAGTTCCTGTCCTGACCGTCAGTCGCGGAGGTTGTCTGAACTCCCCCGGCCCGCGCCGCCCCGCCGGAGAATCCATGGGCCGTCCGGGCGCCGGGCTCCCGCTGTCGCGCGAAAGGGATCCGCATGTCGTCCGCTCGGACCAGATTGCGTCATGCCCGGTGCGGCCACGAGCGGTGCGGCGGGCGGATTTGTCAGGTGGGCCGGACCGTGATGATACGGAGGCGCTTGGTGGCCCGGGTCAGGGCCACGTACAAGTCCCTTTCGCCGCCGGGGCGGGCCATGATGATTTCCTCGGGATTCAGGACGACGACCGCGTCGAATTCCAGGCCGCGTGCCTCGGACGCCGGCACGACGCGTGCGTAATGAGCGATGCCCTGGGTCGTCAGCTCGCTCACCCTGGTGTCCGCGCAGATCACTCCCAGCAGCTCGCCCGGGTACGCGGCGCTCTGGGCGCGGAGTTCCTCGACGACGGCGGTGACCAACCCGTCCGGCGGCGTGGTCACGGTGCGGGGGATCTCACCGCTGCGCAGGGACCGGGTGGGCCTCTGGTCCGGAGCGATCCGCGCGAGCAGGTCCCGGACGCTCTCCAGGATCTCCCGCGTGGTGCGGTAGCTGACGGTCAGATGGTGCAGCCTGAACCGCGGTCCGACGTGGGGGCTCAGTGCTTCCTTCCAGTCGCGTGCTGTCGCGACCGGGCCCGCCTGGGCGAAGTCGCCCACCAGCGTCATCGCCCTTGCCGGGCAGCGGCGGACGATCATCCGCCACTGCATGGCGGTCAGTTCCTGCGCCTCGTCGACGACGACATGCCCGTACGTCCGCTCAGGGGGGCCGTCGACCAGGCTCGCGGCCTCGTCCAGCAACGCCATATCGGCATCGGTCCACGGGTCGTCCGGACCGCGCAGCAGAAGGGACCGGTCCCGCGTGGTCAGGCGGGGCAGATGCTCGGTGAGGGCGTCGGCGTTCGTCAGGAGCGCCTTCACGAGGTCACCGGGTGCCAGCCGCGGCCACAGCGCCTCGACCGCTCGGTCGACGCCGGCGTCGTCGAGGAGGTCGGCTCGGACGGCGTCCAGGTCCAGTTCATGGACCGGGACCGGGTCGGCCGCGCCTTCGGCACGGCGCCGGGCGGCTCCCGTGAACCGGTCGAGGTCGATGCCCGTCATCCGTTCGGCATCGGCGTCGATCCGTTCCAGGAGGTCGCCCATGTCCCGTCGCATCGCGTCGGTGACGGCGTCGACCAGGAGTTCCCTGAACACCTGGCGTGCGGGGTTGTGCCCCGGTGCGGCTGCCACGGCGGCGTCACGTGCCGTGACGACTTCCTCGCCGGACAGCTGAACCGCTTCCTGTCCGACCCGTACGGTGAAGTCACCGGCGGGGGCCTGGTGGGCGCGGAGCAGGCCGGCCAGGGCGTCGGCGAGGTCGGAGCCGCCCTTGAGACGCGCCGTATCGAACAGGTCCACCGAGTTCGCCGCGTCCGCCGTGTCAGCCGTGTCAGCCGTGTTCGTGGACGCTCCGGCCAGTTCCCGGCAGGTCGCCAGAACGACGTCGTTCTCCCCGAGCGAGGGAAGGACCTGGGAGATGTAGTCGAGGAACCGGGCGTTCGGGCCCACCACCAGGACGCCCTCCTCCGCGGCGCGCGGGAACGCGTACAGGACATAGGCCGCCCGGTGCAGGGCGACCACCGTCTTGCCGGTACCGGGCCCGCCCTGCACCACGGTCACCCCGCGGTGGGCGGAGCGGACGATCTCGTCCTGCTCGGTCTGCAAGGTCGCGACGGCCGCGTGCATCCTGCCCGTACGCCGTGCCGACAGAGCCTCGGTCAACGGGCCGTCCCCCACGACGTCCTCGTCGGTCGGGGCGGTCCCGTCCAGCAGTTCGTCGCTCACCGACACGACCGTGCGTTCCTTGAGGCGCAGGTGCCGGCGCCGGCGCAGGTCCATCGGGTGGACCGGGGTCGCCTCGTAGAAGGGCCGTGCCGCGTTGGCGCGCCAGTCCACGAGCAGGGGCAGGTCGTCCTCCTCCGTATGCAGTCCGATCCGGCCGATGCGCAGGGCCGTGCCGTCCGTCCGGTCGATGCGCCCGAAGACCAGCCCCTTTTCGGCGCTCTCCAGTCGGCTGATTTCCTTGGCCAGACGCTCGGCGGCGCTTTCTCTCTCGTATGCCTCACCGGGGCTGTCCGCCGGGGCTTTCAGCACACTCGCTCGGTTTACCCGTGCCTCGGAAAGCCGCTCGGTGAGCAACGCGTATAAGGAGGACACATAATCCCGCTCCGATGCAACCGTACGTGCAGCGGGGTCATTCAGGTGCGACAACAGGGGGCTCCTTCGATTCGAGCCACACCATACGGTCAAGGTTCCCTCAAGATAAGTCTTGACTTGCTTGGTAAGCCATGGCCTCAGCCATTCCGTATATCGCGCCTTGCGTTCCCGATATCCGTCTGCCTTATGGCTGTGCCCGCCCTCGGGTGCCGGCGAATTCCTGCCGCGCTCGGGAAGAGGGGGAGATCCGGGATCCGGTGAGGCGACCGGGGCCATCGGGCTCACCGCCAGGGGCGCGCGGCCCGGCGCCCCGCACGGGCCGGCCCCGCGCGGCCCGGCTCACCCGTCCGGCGGAACGGATGTGCGCGGGCCGGCGGGGCCGGATCGAGGCGGGGCGCGCCCCCGTCAGCCGGACGGGGGGACGGCCGTCAGGCGTATATGTAGAACTGGGTGTGGTCCAGCACGCTCTGCGGGGTCGTGTTGGTCCACGGCGGCATCGGGTCGTTCAGGTCGATCACATCCGCTGTGGCACCGGCCGGGAGGTACTCGGCGCTGCTGGGGTGGAGGGCGTGCCAGTCGGCCCAGAGCTTGTCGACAAAGGCGTGGTGCAGCCAGAAGACCGGGTCGTTCGGGGAGACACTCGACTCCATCTGGCCCCAGACCCAGGTGTGGACCCGGTTGTGCATGCTCATGTACCCCGCCGAGCCCTCCAGTGCGGAGCGGAAGCCCGTGGAGCCGTCCCTGAAGGGGGCGGAATCATAGGTGGGCATGGCGAGCGCGGAGTCGACCTGGGCCCGGGTGGGCAGGGTGGGGACGCGGTAGCCGAGGTTACGGGCGAGGAAGGGGCGGGTGTCGGCCTGGATCGTGATCGTCCACTGGCCGCCCGAGTAGGCGAAGGCGCCGTCCATCACCTGGTCGTCCAGCGGGCGGCCGGTACCGCCGAGGAAGTCCGGTGCCCAGAGGGAGGAGGCGACGGTGTTGTCGACGGTCCAGTCCCAGTAGGGGATCGACACCGAGGCGTTGACCTTCTGGAGTTCCCGCTCGAAGTCGATGAGGTACTTGCGGTGCCAGGGCAGGAAGGACGGGCCGAAGTGGCCCACGTAGATCCCGGTGTTCATGTCCAGGGCGAACCGGAGACGGTGCGCGGCGACGAACTCGTCGTAGACACCTCTTCGCTTCAGCTCCAGCACGGCGTCCACGAACGCCTTCTTCTCGGCGGCCGTGAGGTTCGCCTGGTTCTTGCGTACGGTCATGATGGGTGCTCCCTGCTCAGGCGGTGGGGTCGAAGGGGACGATCGCGGCGCCCTTGATGGTGAGGACCGCGGTACGGGCGGCGTCGAGCGGGGTCGCGAATCGCTCGTAGTGGTTGACCGTGCTGCTCCAGCCGGCCTTGCCGTGGTGCATGACGTGCAGTTCGCGGCCGTCGATCAGAACGCGGTAGGCGTTCTGGTGGTGGGCGCGGCCCGCTCGGCCGCCGTGCGCGTGGCCGTGGGCATGGCCTCCGGCGACGGGCTCGCCCTGGATGTGCCGGCCCTTGAAGACCTCGTCGAACGCGGCGGGTCCGCCCGGGGCGGTGGAGGGCGCGGGCTTGGCCGGCGAACTGTCGGCGGCGGCGGTGGCGACACCGGCGACCACCGTGCCCGCAGCCGCCGCGGCGGCTGCCCCGACCATCTGACGGCGAGTAAATCCAGACATGCGGGAAGACCCCCAAATACATGGATGAAGCGACCCCAGGACGTCATGGGTCGCCGCGCCCATGCCAACACGTGGAGTGAGGGCCACATAAGTGGGTCATGATCGGTTGGCTGTCATACGGACATAAATCCGCAGGCCACAACCTTGTGAGCGACATCGGCCCCCCTGGTCTCAGGGTCTGCTGGGTGCGACTGGCAGAGAATCCACGTCGAATGTGCCGCTTTTGTGAAGATCCTTCGGGTGGCAACCCCGCCATGGGGCCCCGGGGCCCGGATCGAGAATGGCCGAAAAGAGAGGCAACCTTTTCTCCGTAACACCCCAAAGGTCGGACCTTATGGCCTCCCGGCGGTACACCGTGCCTGGCTCGATCACCGTCACCGTGGGCCCTCTCTCGTGACGGTCCGCGCGTGCCCTCCCGTAACGGTCCGGTGTGCGTCCAGTGGTCCGAACCTGCCGGAAGGCGCCCGGCGGTCCCCGTCGTCAGGGGAGGTTCGGGCACTCCGCGGCGAAGCCCTGCGAGACGGGCCGCCAGGTGCCGTGGTCCTCGCGCAGGCTGGGTCCAGCCCCGTGGCCGCGCCACGGCGGACAGCTGCTGCCCGCGGTGCGGACTCGGGTCGCAGCGCCACACCATCCCGTACGGCGTGCTGACGGACAGTCCCATGAACGGCAGTTCGCCCCGGGCCGTCCGGGGACCGGCGGTGGCGGGTCGGGGCGCCACCGCCGGCGCCTGGGGAGGCGGTTCCTCGCGGCCGGGAGGGCGGCTAGGCGACCGGGCCGGTGGTGGGGATCCAGGTCTCCGGCTGGGGTGTCAGGTCCGGGCGGAGCCGGGCGAGGCCGTCCGGTCCGATCGCGTGCTGGTGGGAGGCGATCCCGGTGAACGCCGCGCCGCAGTGCGGGCAGTTGGACGCGTCCAGGCCGGAGCGCTTCTCACAGGTCCCGCATCCGGCGCCCCATCGCGTCACCACCAGAACCGCCGTGGGCTCTGTCGTCGGCATGGGAAGTCTCCTCTCCGCCCGGCCGGGTGGCCGGGGCCCGGCCATCGTCCCGCCACGGCCCGGTCGCCGCGGGGGAAACACGGAGGGCGCACCCCATCCGGGTGACACACCGTCATCCGGCACCCCTGGGCTGGACGGATGCGTGTATGTGACCCCGTCGCCCGCCGGGTGGTGGTCCCCACCCCGCCGCCCCGGCCGTCGCCCGGTCACGGTCGAGGCGGGGTCCCGACGTGTGGGTGCAGGGGTAGTACGCCTCGCCGCGATGGTGCCCGTGCTCGTACGCGATCACCGCGAGCCGGTAGGCGGCGCCCGCTCCCCGGTTTGTCGGAGCCGGGGGTGGCCGTGCTCCCTGGGTTCCGGGGGTTCCCGTCCGGCACAAGTGGCGCCCCCTACTTGTACCGGTTGTTGTGCCTGGTGACGGCCATGGCCCGGTGCTGGAATGAGCGTCCGGTCCTCGGCGGGCCCTCTGCGGTGGGAGCCCTGGAAGGGCACTCACCTCGGAGCCGGGCCGAGGTTTCCCGAAAAGATCACGGGGTCAGCAGCGCTCCTGGCGTTGCCGGCGGGGCGCCTTACCCCTGTTGAAGACGAGGAAGAACCATGAGAGCGAGAACAGGTGTGACCGGGCTGATGGCCGCCGTGTGCGCGGGCATCCTTCTGGCGCCGTCACCGGCCGTCTCGGCCCCGGCGCCGCAGGGCGGGTCCGAGGCCCGGTCCGGCGCCAAGGGCGTGATCGGCGATCCCGGGGCCGCGTTCTGGGCGAAGCACAAGCGGGTCGGAGAGGTCGCCGACGCGCTGGTCGCGGCGGCGGGGAAGCTTCCGCGACAGGGCGGCGGGTACGGCGGCCTGATCACCGCCCCGAAGAAGTCCGCCATCACCCTGTACTGGAAGGGCACGGTTCCCGCCCCCGTACGCCAGGCCATGAGGAGCGACCGGCGGGTGACGGTGAAGGTCGCCCCCGCGCCGTACACCCGCCACCAGCTCATGACCGCCCGCGACCGGGTCTTCAAGCAGCAGTCCGAACTCCCCGGCAGGCTGACCGGCATCGGGCCCAGCCCCGACGGCAAGGGGCTGCTCATCGGCATGGCCCCGGAGCGCGGCAAGAACACCCTCGCGCGGAAGGCCCCGGCAGCCGTCGCCCGTGGGGTCGCCGACATCACCGGCGGAATCGCCGTCGTCAAGGTGGAAGCCTCTTCGCCGGAATCCGCCGTGGGCAAGGCCCCCCTCGCCAAGGCCCTCCTCGCCGACAAGCGCATGGAGGCCTTCGCCGTCGGCAGGAACGGCCAGCAGGCGTACGGAGGCGCGGCCTGGGTCTACAAGGACAGCGCCGGGACGCACTTCTGCACCACCGGGTTCGCCGTGCAGTACACCGCATCGCCGGGAACGCAGCGTATGTCCAGTGCCGCGCACTGCGGCACCCCGAACGGCCCGGCCCACAGCCCGGAGTACCCCACCAGCCGACCCTTCGGCCGGATGCATACACACCATTACAACCGGGACATCAGTATCATGAACGCGGCACAGGCCGGTGCCAACAACTTCTTCCAGCCCAGCATCTGGTTGGGGCCCTGGCGGGGGCAGCCCTCCGGCCAGTCGAGAAAGGCGGTCGCCGACCTCGGCAACAACCACGTGGGGCAGTACGTCTGCTCGTCGGGCGCGATCTCCGGCTCCCTCTGCGGCATCAGGATCGTGGCGACCGACCAGATCATCCCGGTCGACGGCCCTGCGATCGTCTACAACGGCGTCAAGGTCGCGGAAGACCACGGCTTGGCGATCTGGGGCTCGGGCGACAGCGGCGGACCGATCGTCGGGTACCTCGACAGCAGGTCTGTGCACGCCAACGGCATCATCTCCGCTTCGGACAAGAAATACGGCGCAACGTGCAACGGGTACAGCAACCGCAAGTGTGCCAGTGTCGGCTGGTACGCACCCCTTGAGGGCTTCCTCCAGGATTGGGGCCTCCAGCTGATCGTCCAGTAGGAGCGCTCATCGCCCGCCCGGCCGGATCGAGCAGGCCTTCCTTACGCGGAGTACCAGGCCACTGGCCGCCCCGGGAGCCGGGGCGGCCAGTGACGCCTCCGCAGGGTTGTGCTCGTCCGCCGGCCCGGCCCGGAGTCGCGTTTCCACCCGGCACATTGCTACCGGGGCGTGGCGTGGGGTCGGAGTTCGGCTGTCCAGATTCCGGCGGGGTGTCACATGTTCCCGGACATTCCCCAGGATCGCCGCCTCCAGACGATCCTGGTGCCGAAGGTGTGGCCCCTCGACGAGGGGGGCGCCGGTTCATGGGTGCCGTTGCCGTGGTTCGGGGAGACGGTCGGGTGGCCAGAGGTGGCGGGAGGCGGCGATGGAGATGAGGGCTCCGGCCAGGACGAGGCCCGCGCGGACGAGCGCCGCGTACCAGGGGGTGGGTTGGTCGAAGTCGGTGAGGAGGAGCAGGAGCAGGGGGAAGGCGAGGCACCAGTAGAGGTAGTTGGCGGGTCTGAGGGCGTAGGCGAGTGTGCCCGCGACGGCGATGACGCCGGTGACCGCCCAGGGGCCCGGGTGGGTGAGGAGGGCGAGGGCGGCGGCGATCCCGCCGAGGGTGTTCCCGACGATCCGCTGGCGTGCCTTCGTCTGGGTGGCTTCGGGGGTCGGGCGCAGCGAGAGCAGGATCCCGGTGAGGAGCCAGTGGGCTTCGCCGGTGAGCCGGTGCAGGGCTGCCATGAGGGCCGAGGCTGTCCCGAGGAGCAGTGCGAGGCGGGCGGCGTGGAGCCAGTCCTGTCGGGTACGGGCCGGATCGCGGTACGGGGGCGGGTTCTTCGGGTTTCGGCGGGGCAGGAGGAGTACGGCGCCCCACAGGCTGCCGGCGAGCTGGGGCAGGGCCGGGATGCCGAATCCCTCGACGGGGCCGGTGATGCCGACCAGCACCATGGCCAGCCCCGCCGTGTTCCCGACGCGGGGCAGGACCGCGCCCGCCGCCGAGGCCACCGCGATGGCGGGCACGAGTGCCCAGACGCTCCCGCCGACGAGGAACACGTACAGCCCGGCCAGAGTGATCGCCGCCGTGCGCGCGGCGAGCCAGCGTACCCGTTCCCCCCGCCCGGCCTCCGTCGGCAGGGGCATCACCACCAGCAGTGCCGGAAGAGTCAGCGCCGCACCCGCCCCGGGATGCCCCGTCGCCGTGCCGACCAGGAGAGGCACGGCCAGCGCGGCCCCGGCGGCGATCCCCGCCGGCCAGTCCGCCGGAGCCTGTACCCGCCAGTCCACACCCCATAGCCGGGTCCACCTCCGCGACCGGGGACGGCAGGTGAACGAACGGCCACGGCCGCCCATCGGTCCCCGCCGCTCGCCCGCCCCGTCCTCACCCCGGCTCTGCTCCACGACCGACAGCCTGGCGCGAGCGCCCCGCGCCTCCGGCCACGTTGCGCCATCAGCGGCGTGTCCACCCGTACCGGGGCGCCGACGGCAGCGCCTGGGCCGCTGGTCCGGCGCCCTGTCCAGGTGGGCGGATATCCGCTTGGTGGGCCCTGTCGCCCATGCTGGAATGCGCGGATGGACACTTCTGAGGTACTCGCCCTCTTCGACCGTCAGATGCGGCGGGACGCCTTGGCCGACGCGTCCGGCGCCCGGGTCGAGCGGGTCGGGAACGTGGTGCGGCAGGTCGGCGTCAAGGGTGGCTGGAGCGCGGTCGTCTGGTCCGGCCTGGACCAGGTCACAGCGCGGCCGGCCATCGCCGAGCAGGTGCGGTACTTCACCGGGCTGGGCCGTGGGTTCGAGTGGAAGCACTACGCGCACGACCAGCCGGAGGATCTCGGCGAGCTGTTGCTGGCGGCCGGGTTCGAGGCCGGGCCCGACGAGGCCCTGATGATCGCCCGGATCGCCGACCTGCCCGAGGGCGGCGGACTGCCCGAGGGGGTCCGGCTGCACCCGGTGACCACCCCGGCCGACGTGGACCTCATGCTGTCCGCGCACGAGGGGGCGTTCGGGACGGCCGCGGACTGGCTGCGGCCGGATCTCCTCGCCATGCTGGCCGAGAGCCCGGGGACGGTCGGCATGGTCGTCGCGATGGCCGGCGACCTGCCGGTCTGCGGGGCGCGGATGGAGCTGCACCCGGGTACCGAGTTCGCCAGCCTCTGGGGCGGCGGAACCGTACCCGCCTGGCGCGGCCGGGGGATCTACCGGGCGCTGGTCGCGCACCGCGCCAGGATCGCCGCTGAACACGGCTACCGCTATCTACAGGTGGACGCCTCGGACCAGAGCCGCCCGATCCTGCGCCGGCTCGGTTTCACCGCGCTGAGCACCACGACCCCGTATCTGTACCAGCCGTAGTCGGTGGCCTCCCGCTCAACGCGTCCCGCTCTCGCCCGAGACGAGCGACGAGCGACGAGCGACGAGCGCCGAGGGCCGTTCCGGGGCGTACCTCCCGGCGCGCCACGGAGGTCTTCAGGGACCGTCCCGGCTTCCCCGGCCGCCTCGGCATCCGCCCCCGCCCCCGTACGACAACGTCGGCCTTCACGACCACAGGGTGGGTCCTGAAGACCGACGTCACGCCGGGCCTCGGATCAGCGATCAGCTGCGGAACTCCCCGTACGTCCGTACCCAGGGCGTCCAGACACCGCCCGGCCAGCCCTGGGTACGGTGGTGGGCGCGGCCGGTGGCGTCGATGCCGAGCAGATCGATCCGGCCGTCGGTATTGGCCTCGGCGGCGATCTGGGTCAGCGAGCCGTCGAGCTGTGTCCAGGTGCCCCAGCCGCCGCCGGGGGTGGTCTGCGAGCGGGTCCACAGCTCGTTGGTCCCGCTGGTGCCGAAGACATGGAGCCGTCCCGCGCCGTCGCGGGCGGCGGCGATCGAGAGCAGCGCCGCGCCCAGGGGAGTCCAGGGGGACCAGCCGCCCCCGCCGGTCTGCCAGCGGTGGTAGACCTCGCCGGTGGTGTCCAGGCCGAAGAGTTCGATCCGGCCGTTCATGTTGCTCTCGGCGGCGATCCGGGTCAGGTTCCCGCCGATCAGCTTCCAGCTGGTCCAGGTTTCGCCGCCGGGAGTGGTCTGCGAGCGGGTCGTCGCACCGATGCCGTCGATCCCGGTGGCGAAGTGGTGGAGCCGTCCGTCGGCCGCGCGGGCGACGGCCATGGACGAGACCTGGCCCTCCGACTGGGTCCAGCCCGACCAGGTCCCGCCGGGATCGGTCTGCCAGCGGCGCTGGGCCTGGCCGGTGATGCCCCCGCCCAGTACCTCGATCCTGCCGTCGGCGTTGGCCTCGGCGGAGACGCTGTGGACCCGCTTGTCGAAGTAGGTCCAGTCGGTCAGCGGGCCGCCGGGGTAGTTCTGGGTCCCGGTCTGGATCCATCCGGTCCGGCTGATACCGAAGAAACGGAGCCGTCCGTCCGCGCCCCGGGCGATGGCGACCGATGAGCCGGAGACGGGGTCGGTCCGGGTCAGGGGCGGTGCCGGGGCGGCGTCGGGCGCCGAGGCGGCGGTGGCCGTACCGCCGAGGAGGGGGGTGAGGAGCAGCAGCCCGAGGGCGGTGGTGAGGGCGGCGAGCCGGGTGGCCCCGCCGTGTCTGCCGTGTCTGCCGTGTCTGCCATATCCGTCGTACCTGTCGTGCCTGCCGTGTCTTCGCGGAATCCGGTGCGGTTGGCGCAAAGTGACTGCCCTGCTTTCCGGTCTGCGGGACCCCGGCCGGGGGTGCTGACGGCGGGGCCCCTGTCGGGGATCCATCCGGTGGGGATGGCACGGGTGGTCGGGTGACGCGGGGTGGCCGCAGGCACCGCGAAGGACCCGCCCGGTGAGCGTGACCGGGGCGCGGCCCCTTGTCGAGGGAGCGATCCGGCCACGGACCGGGAAGCCCCAGGACCGCACGCGAGGGCTTACGGCGGCGGTACGGTCGCGCCCGGTCGGACTCAGCCGCCCGGACCGGCGGCCCGGGTGACCGCCGCCGGGAGGCCCTCGCGGACCGAGGTGATCAGGGCCCGGCTGGCATCGCGCGCGGCGGCGCTGCCCTCGACGGGAACACTGCCCGCGCGCTGGCCCAGGACGACGCCGAGGACGAGCCGGGGCGTGCCGCCGATCTTCTGGGTGGCGGCCCAGACGAGGTTGCCGCCCGCCGGGGTGGAGGAGCCGGTCTTCAGCCCGATGACACCGTCCCGGCCCAGCAGCTTGTTGGTGTTGGCGAGCCGTACACCGCCGGGCGGCGTCACGGCGGGTGTGGCCACGATCGCGCGGAAGGCCGGGTCCTTCATGGCGGCGCGGGCCAGTTTCATCTGGTCGGCGGCGGTGCTGCGGGTGTCGGACTCGATGCCGCTCACCCCGGTGTAGGTGGTGCGGTCCATCCCGAGTGCGGCGGCGGTCCGGTTCATCTTGGCGACGAACGCCTTCTGGCCGCCCGCGTCCCAGCGGGCCAGCAGCCGGGCCACATTGTTGGCGGAGGACACCATCATGATCTCCAGCAGTTCACGCTGGGTGTAGGAGCGTCCGGCCAGGACGGGTGCGGCCGATTCGACGGAGGAGAACGCCTCGTCGGCCGCCTGCTGGTCGGCGACGATGCTCGCGCCGCTCCCGCCGTCCTTCATCGGATGGTCCTTCAGGATCACATAGGCGGTCATGACCTTGGTGACGCTGGCGATCGGGACAGGGGTCTGCCTGCCCTTGGTGCCGAGGCTGCCGATACCCTCGACGGCCACACTGGCCTGGCCCTCGTCCGGCCAGGCCAGGTCCATGGACTTGGCGACGGAGGCGACGGCCGGGACGCCCGGGTCGGGCAGCCCTTCGTCGGCGGGCCGGGTGCACGCCCCGGCGAGCAGCGCGCCGACGGCCAGGGAGACGAGGAGCAGACGGCGGCGGCCGGGGAGCGCGGCGGGCCGGGCTCCGGGACCCGGTCGGGTGGGGCGGTGAACGGCGAACATAGGGGACACCTCCGGTGATTCCGGGTGCTGTCAGGCACCTGGAACCACCTTCGGGGAGGCATTCTTCGGCACCGGTGCGGCACCGTTTCCACCGCCGCGTAGCTGCGTTGCCGTTACGTTTCACCTCGCGCCGACGGCCGCACGTCTGTACGGCTGTACAGACGTACAGACGTACAGACGTGCGCGGAACGGGTCAGAGGTCCAGGGTGGCGACGGCGCCGCCGTCCGGGGCGTTGGCGAAGGTCAGACGGGCGCCGAGGACCCCGGCCTGCCCCTGGGCGACGGTCAGTCCGAGCCCGTGCCCGCGCCCCCGCTCGCTCACGCCGGTGCGGAAACGCTGCGGGCCCTCGTCGAGCAGTGCGGCGGGGAAACCGGGGCCGTGGTCGCGGACCGTGATCCGGTTCCCGGTGACGGTGATCCGGACGGGCCCGGCGCCGTGCCGCTGGGCGTTGACGACGAGGTTCACCACGATCCGTTCCACCCGGCGCGGATCGGTCTCCACCCGGAGGTCGTCCCCGGCCGGGAGCGTGACCGCGACTCCGGGGCCCGCCTCCAGCCGGCGTACGACATCGGTGACGAACTCGCCGAGCGGCACGGCGTCGAAATCGGCCCGTTCGATACCCGCGTCGAGGCGGGAGATCTCCAGCAGATCCTCGACCAGGGCGTTCAGCGCCCGTACCCGGTCCCGGAGCAGGACGGCCACCTCATCGTCGTCGGGCAGCAGTCCGGCGGTGGTGACCAGGCCCATCAGCGGGGTGCGCAGTTCGTGCGCGACATCGGCGGTGAACCGCCGCTCGTTCTCCAGTCTGCGCTGGAGGGCCGCGGCCATCTCGTCGACGGCGGCCGACATCTCCGTGACCTCGTCGTGGGCGCGTCCGCGACGGCCGATGCGGGCGTCGAGATCGCCGTCGGCAATCGCGCGGGCGGTACGGGCACCATGGCCCAGACGCCGGACGACCGGTTCCATGGCCAGCGCGGCGAGCGGGACGACGACGGCGAGGGCGACGAGGACGGAGGTGAGGATGGAACGGTCCTGGAGTTGGAGGCTGCGTTCCTCAAGGTACATATCGGTCCTGGCGATCAGGATCCTGCCGTCGTCGAGGGTGGTCGCCGCCCACATCCAGTGCACATTGGGCTTGTCGACCTCGTACCAGGTACCGATGTCCCCGCCCTCGCGTCGCTTCTCGGCCAGATCGCGCATCAGCGGCGGGGGCGTCTGGTCCGGGGTACGGAGATCGGCGTCCGCCGGCCGCTTCCCCAGCCGCGCGTACCGCTCCACCACTGTCTCCAGCTCGGTGACGGCACGCTCGCGTCCCACTCTGAGCAGTCGGTCCTGGTTGTCGTCCCGGACCAGGAAGGCGATCACGGCCGCGACGGCACAGCAGGCGAGGGCGGTCAGCGCGGCGATCTTCCAGCGCAGGGCGCGGGGATCGAAGAGGTCCACGGTGATCAGCCGCGGACGAGTTTGTAGCCGAACCCGCGGACGGTCTCGATCCGGCCGCTGCCGATCTTCTTCCGCAGCCGCAGGACACAGAGGTCCACGACACGGGTGTCGCCCTCCCAGCCGTAGTCCCAGACCTCGCGCAGCAGCTTGCGGCGGTCGAGGACCACTCCGGGGGTGGCGGCGAACTCCAGCAGCAGGCGCAGTTCGGTGGGGGTCAGGGGGATGATCTCGCCGGCCCGGCGGACCTCCATTCCCCGGGTGTCGACACTGAGGTCGCCGAAGACCAGGGGCCCGCCGCCCTGCTCCGAGGGCCGGGCGGGTGCGCCGCCGTGCCCCGGGGGCCGGGCGGGTACGGTGCCGTGCCCCGAGGAGCGGGCGGGTGCGGTGTCGTGCCCCGGGAACCGGGCGGGTTCGGTGGTGGCGGCGGACGACCCGGACGGGCGGAAGGTGGCACGGCGCAGCAGGGCGCGGATACGGGCGACCATGACCGCGGTGTCGACGGGTTTCACCACATAGTCGTCGGCGCCCGCCTCCAGACCGGCGACCACGTCGAGGGCGTCGCCGCGGGCCGACATCATCAGCACCGGTACCTGGCTCTGCTCGCGGATCCGGCAGCACAGGCCGATCCCGTCGAGTTCGGGGAGCATGACGTCGAGGATCAGGAGATCGTGGTCGGCGTCCCGGAAGGCCTCAAGACCGCCGAGTCCGTCGGCGGCCACCGTGACCCGGTACCCGTAGCGCTCCAGGGCGAGCTGGACGGAGCGCCGGATGGCGTCGTCGTCCTCGACGAGAAGCACCTTGAGAGGGTCCGGGACCCGGGGTTCCGACACACCGCTCACCTGGCCACCTTCGTTCATCCGGACCCTCGTATCGTAATCGGTCGCCGATCCCGCCCCGGCTCCGGGCAGGGGGGTCACAGTCGCAGGGAGGCGGCGACGGGCAGATGGTCGCTGCCGGTCGCGGGCAGGGTCCGGGACGAGCGTGGGGTGATCCCCTTCACATGGATGTCGTCGATACGGACCAGGGGGAAGGCGGCGGGCCAGGTGAAGCCGAATCCGTCGCCGGCCTCCGCCTGGACCGAGCGGAGCGCCGAGAAGACGGGGGCGAGCGCCGTGTCCCGGGAGGTGCCGTTGAAGTCGCCCATCAGCACGACCCGGGGCAGGGGCTCCGCGCGGAGCGCCGCGGCCAGGGCCCGGGCGGCGTCGTTGCGGCGCCCGGTGGTGAACCCGGCGGCGGGATGGACACGTACCGACGCGAGGTGGGCGACATAGAGCGCGACGGGTCCCCGCGGGGTGTCGGCCGTGGCCCGTACCGCACGGGTCCACGGCATGATCGGCACCTCGGCGACATCCTTGAGCGGATAGCGGCTCCACAGACCGACTCCACCGCGTACCGCATGGTGCGGGTAAGTATCGGCCAGCACGCGTTCGTACACCTCCACGGAGTCCGTGGGCAGCTCCTCCAGCGCCAGTACGTGCGCGTCCAGGGCGGCCAGGGCGCGCGCGGTGCCCGCCGGGTCCGGGTTGGCCTCGTTGACATTGTGGCTCACCACGGTCAGGTCGCCGCCGCCCGCGCTCTTGTCGGTGAGGGTGCCGCCGAAGAGCACCGCCCAGACCACGACGGGCGCCAGGGCGGTGACGGCCGCGAGGCGGGAGCGGCGCACGGCGGCCAGTGCGAGCAGTACGGGGACGGCGACAACCGTCCAGGGCAGCATCGTCTGGAAGAGGCTGCCGAGATTGCCGAACCCGTTGGGGATCCAGCCGTGCAGTGCCATCAGCCCCGCCCAGAGCGGCCCGGCGGCGGCGAGCACATACCCCCGGGGGCGGGCGGTGGTACCCGGCCGCTCCGGCGTCGGGTCGGTGGCGGGTTCAAGGACTGTCGGAGCGCTCGGCACGTACGGTGTCTCCCCATCTTCTCTCCACCCGGGGTGCCGGGTACGCCGCCAGCCTCGGGGAGGTGGACTTCTGCCTGGTCAACGGCGTGCTTCAGCGGTCGCGCGGCTCTGTATCAACGCGCCATGGCGCGGTTGCCCCGGTGATACAGAACCGATGGGCGGCCGATGTCGTATCCGTGTGCGGCGGCTACACACGCTGCCCACAGTGGGAAGGTCCGCGGACGCCGTGGACTCCTCACCTTCCCCCCTCACGGAGGCTTCTTCTCGTGTCACCGATGACTGATCACCGCAGCGATCCCCACAGCACCGATCACCGCAGCACCGATCACCGCCGTGAGCAGTCCGGCCCGGCCGGGGTCGTGCACCGCCCGGCCGGGGTCGTACGCCGTCGCGCCCTGACCGTCTCCGTCGTGGTGCTGGCCGGGCTTCAGGCGAGCACCGGCGTCGTCGCCGCGCAAGGTGGTGAGCGTGCGGTCGGGGAGGGACTCCGGTGGCAGCTCTGCTCGACCGTGAAGGCGGGCTGGCCGATCAAGAACGACACCCGCTCCGAGTGCGCCGAGCTGTCCGTACCGATGGATTACGCGAGGCCCGAGGGCCGGAAGATCACGATCGCGGTGAGCCGGGTCAGGGCCACCCAGCCGAAGGCATCCGCGGCGCCCCTCGTGTCCGTCCTGGGCGGACCGGGGTTCTCCAACATCAGCGACCCGGCGACCATGACACAGCGCGGACTCGCCGCGCTCAACAGCGACCGCGACTTCATCGGGCTGGACCTCCGGGGGACCGGATACAGCGACGGGATCCCCTGCGATCAGAAGCCTGGGCCCGAACCGGCGCCGACGACGCCGGAGAAGAAGATCCAGAAGGCCTTCTTCGACCACCAGGCCGAGTACAACACCCGCTGTGCGGCCATCGACCCGGGGTTCGTACGGCAGATCACCCCGGAGAACGCCGCCCGCGACATCGACCGGTTCCGCGCGGCGCTCGGCGCCGAGAAGATCAACTTCTATGGGGCCTCCTTCGGCACCGCCATCGGCATGGCCTACCGTGCCCTGTTCGACCGGCGCACGGAGCGCATGTGGCTGGACTCACCGGTGCCTCCGACACGCCACTTGCCCACCATGGAAGGCGATATGGAGTCGGGGAGCGCCCAGGAATCCGCGCCGTTCGTGAAGTGGCTGGCGCAGCGGGACGCCGAACACCAGTGGGGCGCGGACGAGGCAACCGTGCGCGGCCGGCTGGGGGAGCTGCGCGGCCGGCTGGAGAAGAGGCCCCGTACCGGCGACGGAGTTCTCATCAACGGACGCTGGGTGCTCGACCAGGTCTTCCGTCCCCAGGAGGAGTGGGACGACGCGGCGAAGAACCTGGCCGCGGTGCGCAACGGCGCCACGCCATCGGTACCCCCGGCAGCCCCGGCAGCCCGGGCGCCCCAGGCGCCCCCGTCAGCCACCGCCGGAGCGACACCGGAACGCCCGCTCCCGCTCAGGACGGGCAACCCGAGCTACCTCTCCAACACGCTCCAGTGGTATGCCATGTTCTGCAACACCGACCTCGCGAGCCGCGGTTTCGCGGGCCTGTGGGCGACCCGTGAGACCCGCCGTGCGGCCGATCCCCTCACGGGAGGGACGCACTTCAGCTCCCCGTGTGCGAAGTGGCCGCTGAAGGCGCCGGCCGCCAGGCCCGCACAGGGCAACAGCGCGCTCCAGATCTCCGGCCATCTCTACGAGGGGGTCACCCCCTACCTCTGGGCCGAGCAGGCCAGGGACGCCACCGGAGGCACCCTGTTCACCATCCTGAACAGCGGGCACGCCGACCTGCCCTTCACCTCCTGCGCCGAGAAGGCGGTCACCTTCTTCCGTACCGGACACAAGGCCGAGGGCACCTGTGGCGGAGAGCGACAGCCCTGACCGGGTGACGGGATGCCCGGCAGGGGGCCGTCGGGCCTCCCGCCGGGACGACCGTGCGGCGGGGTACGGGGCAGCATGAGCCGGCCCCGCCCCGCGCACGGGAGGGCGGGTGCGCGCCTGAGACCATGAGCGGATGTCCGAGGAACCGAACGTGATGTCCAGCCTGTGGCCGCCCGTACCGTCCAGCGCCACCGACTGGCTGCTGGAGCTGTGCGGCGACGGCATCACCGGGTTCATGCCCCCGGCGATGCCCGACGCGGCGTGGGTGCTCAACGCCATGTACGAGCATGAGCAGGGGCCGGCCGACCTGTCGTACCACGAGCTCCATCAGGCACGTCTGGCGGACGGGAGCGCCCTGCCCCACATCGTGGGGGGTATCGACCTCGACGCCAGGGGCATCACCACCGGAGGTGGGCTGGGCCGCGCCCGCCACCCGGGCCCCGGCTGGCGGCGGCTGCGCTGGGCCGAGCTGGCCCGGCGGACCGGCGACCCTGCCGTGCCTGACGGGCTGATGCCCTCCTACCGGTGCTTTCCGTCGGCCAGGAAGGAGGGCAGCTGGCCGCTGAGCGTGGTCCCGCCGACCGAGGGGAGCCTGGACCGGGACACCTGGAACCGGCTGATCGCCGTTCTCACCCGGCACAGTCCCGCCGGCCCGGACACCCGCTGTCTGGCCTACTACAACCCGCTGATGCTCTCGGCCGTCGACTTCGACAACCTTCACGTGCGTGCGGGCCGGCTCGGCGACGCCGAGATCCTGTACGACGGGTCGGAGCCCGACTTCAGCCCGTCCAACTTCTGGGCCGATGACCGTTCATGGGTCCTGTGCACCGACTACGACCTGTGGGCCACCAAGGTCGCCGGGCCCCCGGCCCTCATCGACGCCTTGCTGAACGACTCCGACATCGAGGCGGTTCGCCTGCCCTGGGCGCACTGAGGAGGAGCGAGGCGTCCAACCGGGGTGGTCGTCCCGTCTGTCCATCATGGGCGAACGGGCATCCGATGGATCTCTTTCAGATGAATGCTCTGGCATCACCGGATCCTGGGTTCCACCCTCCTGTACTGATGTCACCAAGAGTTGCTCACGTGGCACCGAGTGGCGCGAAGGGTGAAACCTGCGGGAGACGCGGCCTCCCCCGGAAGGCGCCGGCAAGGAGTTGGGCTCATGACGCATCGCTTCGCACAGGCGGCCCGCGGGATCCGTCTGGCCGGGGTGGCACTGGTGACGATCGCGGGGACGGCGCTGCTGGCCACCCCGTCCGCGAACGCCGCGGAACAGTGCTGGGGCGAGGACGTGTGCCTGTGGGACGAGATCAACGGGCAGGGGCAGATCCACCGGGTCTCCACCCCGGCGGACGGCACCTGCATCCCCCTCGACAACGTTGTCTGGCCCGACGGCACCACCTCCAGGCCCAAGACCATCCACAACGCCGGATCCGGCGGACTTCAGCTCTACAAGAGCAATGACTGTTCCGACAAGCCGCGCTACCTGCTCGGCCCCAACAGCTTCGCCAATGGCGAAGGGCCCGGCTCGGCGCGGGTCGTCGACTGTGCGAGCGGCAAGATCTGTTTCTGGGAGAACGCGAACTTCTCCGGATCGAGGAGCTCGAAGGATTACGCGGACTCCTGCGCACCGGTCGGGGTCGACTCCGCCAAGGCGGTGTGGAACCGTACCGGCAGGTCCGTCGGCCTCTACGAAGGATGGCTGTGCGTGGGCGCGGGCTGGCAGCGGGACGTGGTCTCCGAGGGCTGGTTGTCCCTGGACACCGGCGTCTCCAAGATGAGCCGGGTCTGACAGCTCCCCCCGGCCGGTGGGGCCGATCCGCCCGGCACACCGGCACGGGAGGGTCGGCCCCCTCGGCCGTACCGTTGCTCTGGTCGTCGAGGGGGATCGGGCCGTCGGCGTCCGGCGGTCAGGTCGGGAAGCTCAGTGCGTGGTCTCCAAGCCGACAAAGAGTTCAGCGCACTCGGCGGCGAAGGAGCAGAGCTGGTCCACGAACTGCCGGTACTCCTGTGGATCCTGCACCGTGTTCGGCCTGGCATCGGTCCACCGCTGCCACAGGCCACCGGGGGCGAGGTAGCGGGACGCCCGATCGGTCCCCAGGACGGCATCGAGGTGAAGCAGTGTGCTGAGAGCGAAGGTCCGGTCGTGGACGAGGTCGGGCAGCGGCAAGTAGCGATCGAGGTAGCGGCAGACCAGATCGGCGTCCGCGCCGGTGCCGAAGGTGGCAAGGGTGATGCAGTAGGCCCCGCTGTAGGGGCCTCCGTCGGCCAGCAGAAGTTCGCCGATGCGGCTGCGGAACTCGGTCCTGCCGGCTACGGCGACCAGCCAGCAGGCAGTCCTGCGCTCTCGCCAGCCGCCTTCGAAGAGCGCATGGCCGTATCCTCGCCCGGCGAGGACCCGGCTGCCAGCGGTTTCCCCAGGGCCAGGGCCCCGTACAGCGATCACCGGATCTCTTCTTCAAGGTCGGAGCCGGCGCGGGATTGCGGCGATGGTGGCTGCGGCCCGGGAGGACTCGCGGGTCTTGTCGTACCTGGTGGCCAGGGAGCGCCATCGCTTCAACCTGAGGACGGCGGCGGCGTGGTGGAAGGTGCTCTCGGCACAACAGAGAATCGGTCCCCGGCGGAAGCAGCACCTTTCCGGCCATGGCTCCGCGGCAGGTCATGTGAGGCGTGGAGGCATGGAGGCATGGACCGCACGGTGCCGTCACGACCTGGCGACGGGGCGGCGCCCGGCCGGGGTGGTCGTCCTACCGTGTTCCTCATGCCGTGTTCCTCCGGTTGGCGCGGACGAGGAGCCGGATCAGCAAGGGAGCGCCGACGCAGGCCGTGACGGCTCCGGCCGGGACGCCCGGGGGGAGGACGCTGTGACACATCAGGTCGGCGAGGACGACGAGGCAGGCCCCGTAGACCGCGGAGGTGACGAGCGGTGGCCGGGCTCCGCCGGTCAGACGGAGCGCGATCTGCGGGACGGCGAAGGCGACGAAGCCCAGCGGCCCGACGGCGGAGACGGCCGCGGCCGCGAGCAGCACGGCGGCCAGCAGGGTGCGCAGCTGGGTCGTCCGCAGCCGTACCCCGAGTCCACGGGCGATGTCGTCGCCGAGCTGGATCGCGCCGAGGTGCCGGCCGAGCGGCAGCGACAGTGGGAGCATCGCGGCGAGGACGACGGCGACGGGGGCGGCGTGGTCCCATCCGCGTCCGTCGAGGTCGCCGAAGAGCCACGCCTGGGCGCTCGCGGCGTCGTCGACGCCGGCCCGGACCAGTACCCATCGGGTGAGGGCGGTGAGTACCGCGCCGACGGCGATGCCCGTCAGGACCAGCCGTTGGGGGTCGAGTCCGCCCCGTCCGGCGAGGATCCGGAGCAGGGCGGCCGCGGCGATACCTCCGGCGAAGGCCACGGGTACGAGACCGAAGCGCTGGAGTGCCCCGTCGGCCGGTCCGCCGCCGTACCCGGCCGATGTCGTTCCGACGATGACGAGCACGGCGGCCAGCGATGCTCCCTGGGTGACGCCGAGGATGTCGGGGCCGGCCAGCGGGTTGCGGGCGAGGGTCTGGGTCAGCGCCCCGGAGAGTCCGAGGGCCGCGCCGACCAGGACGGCCACGGTGATCCGGGGCAGCCGGATTTCCCTGACCAGCAGGGCGTGGGCGGGGTCGTCGCCGACGACCAGCGCGCGCAGCGCCGCGCCCGGGCCGATACCGAACTCGCCGGTCGCCAGGTCGACGGTGACGAGCAGGGCGAGCAGGACGAGTCCGGCGAGAGTCGCGGTCAGGGCCCGTGGTGACACGAGCCAGGAGGCGGACCTGAGGCGTATCGGCACGGGGGCCGGTCGGCGCCCGGCTCTCATCGGCGCACCGGCCCGGTGCGCCGGAGGACGATCACAAAGACCGGACCGCCGATGAGGGCCATCACGATGCCGACATGGACCTCCGACGGCGGGGCCATGACACGGCCGACCGTGTCGGCCAAAGTCAGAAGCAGTCCGCCGAGAACGGCCGAGTACGCGGTCACCCACCGGTAGTCGACCCCGCACAGGGCGCGGGCCACATGGGGGACGGTGAGTCCGACGAATCCGATCGGGCCGCAGGCGGCGGTGGCCGTCCCGCAGAGAACCATGATCGCGCCGATGCCGAGGAGCTTCTGCCGCGCCGGGTGCTGTCCCAGCGACCGGGCGACGTCGTCGCCGAGTTGCAGCGGATTGAGCCCGGACGCGCCGACGGCGGCCAGGAGCAGTCCGAGCAGGAGCAGGGGCAGGGCCTGGTGGAAGATGTCGAGGCCGCGGCCCATGACCGTGCCGGAACCCCAGACACGGTAGGCCTGGATCGAGTCGGCGTCGCGGAGCACGAAGGCCTGGGTGAGGGCCATCAGCAGGGCGGAGACGGCCGCGCCGGCCAGGACCAGGGAGAGCGGGTCGGATCCGCCCCGGCCGGAGCCGATGGCCAGGACGGCGACGGCCGCGGCGCCTGCCCCGGCGAGCCCGAACCACAGATAGCCGGAGATGTCGTCGACGCCGAACAGCGCGATGCCGAGCACCACGGCCAGCGCCGCGCCGGCCTCGACCCCGAGCAGACCGGGGTCCGCCAGCGGATTCCGGGTCTGCCCCTGCATCAGCGCGCCCGCGAGCCCGAGCGCGGCGCCGACGGCGAGGGCCAGTACCGTCCGGGGGACGCGCAGGTCGTGCACGATGATGGCCGCCTTGCTGCCGTCGGGGCGCAGCAGCACGTCGAACACCGTCGCGGGCGGGATGGCGTCCGCCCCCACGGCCAGACTGAGCGCCGCGACGACGGGCACCGCGGCGACCAGGAGCGCCAGTCGGATCCAGCGGCGGCGCGTGGCGGCACGGGCGGTCCCGGTGGGCGTTCCGCGAGGCACCATCGGGTCCGGTGCTCGCGCGGACCGGACCACCGCTCCGGGGGCGTGCCGCGGAGCCTCCGGTGGGGGTACGCCGTCCGAGGCGGGTTGCCGCCGCATCAGGCGGTCGCCTTTCTGAGGTGCTGGAACAGCGTGACGCCGCTCGCCTCGTCGGTGACGGTGCCGTCGCCCAGGAGGACGGCGCGAACATCGTTGAGGATCCATGGCACATCGAAGGAGCCGGAGCCGTACCAGGCGGCGAAGTCGACCGCGCCGACCGTGGCGTCGCCGACCTCGAACAGCGGGTTGTCCAGCGGGTCCGGCGCACCGTACTGGACGGATCCGGAGAGGACGAAGACGATCGGGGCGACCAGGTCGCCCAGCTTCTCCTCGCTGACGCTGGTGTACCCGTAGGTGAGACCGGTCCGGTTCTGGCCGTGCCGGGCGGGGCGTTTGAAGCCCAGGCCGGTCAGGACCGGGCCGGCGGTCCGGCCGCTGCCGTAGGCGCAGAAGGTTCCGTCTCCGCACGCGGACATCAGCGACACGGTCTTCCCGGTCCGACCCGCCTTCTCCAGGTCGCCCTTGGTGGTGGTGATCGCCTGGTCGAGGTGGTCGATGACGGTCTCGGCCCGGTCGCTCCGGCCGGTGGCCCGGCCGAGGAGCCGCAGGTTCTCGTGCCAGGGCGCGGAGGCCGGGGTGATCAGCACCGGTGCGATCCTCCTCAGCTTCTTGATCAGCTTGTCGCTGCTGAGGCTCCGCTCTCCGACGATGAGCGACGGCCGGGCCTTGAGGACCAGCTCGACCTTGTCGGGATCGACCAGCTCGACGCCCTCGTCGGCCAGCAGCCGCCGGCGCGCTTCCATGGCCGCGTCGCCGCGGTGGGTGTAGGTGCCGGAGTGCGTGGGGGTGACGCCGATGCCGAGGAGTTCGGTGGCCGTCCTCGGGTCGAGGGCCCAGATCTTCTCGTCGGTGACCGGGACGGTGGTCCTGCCGTAGGCGCCGGTGAGCGTGACCCGGTCGGTCCCGCCGACGGCGGCGCCCCCGCCGGGGCCGCCGGAGCCGCAGGCGGTGAGGACGAGCACGGCCGCGGCGAGCGTGGCTGTCGCGCGCGCGGCACGGCGACGGATGGCGGGGCTCAGCATGGGCGGGGTTCTCCTGATCGATGTCGCGGTGGTGGATGTGGCGGGTGGCAGGTGATGGGTGGCGGGTCGAGGCACGGCGCGGCACGGCGTCGGCGATACGCGGACGCCGGTACGGATCAGTGCGCCGGTACGGGTCAGGACGCCGGTACGGGTCAGCGCGCCGGGTCGGGTCAGGACGCCGGGTCGGCGATGCGCCAGTGCCGTGCCCGCTCGTACCGCCGACTGAGCCGGGCGAACGCCCCGCCCGTACGCAGCAGCTCCGCGGGCGGGCCGGTCTCGACGACCCGGCCGCCGTCGAGCGCGACCACCTGGTCCGCCGCGGCCAGGGTGGCGGGACGGTGGGCGATCACGATCACGGTGCGCCCGGGGTCGGCACCGAGGTTGGCGACGGCCTGCGCGACCGCGGCCTCGTTCTCGGGATCGAGCGCGGAACTCGCCTCGTCGACGAGGACGATCCGGGCCCGCTTGAGCATCGCCCGGGCAATCGCGACGCGCTGGCGTTCGCCGCCCGACAGCTGCGCGCCGCCCTCGCCCACCCTCGTACGCCAGCCGTCGGGAAGTCGTCCGATCACCTCGTCGAGCCGGGCCGCGGCCGCCGCCTCGCCCAGCTCGTCCCAGGTCGCCTCCGGGCGCGCCAGGCGCAGATTGTTCTCGATGGTGTCGTCGAAGAGGTAGACGTCCTGGAAGACGATGGCGATCTCGTCGAGCAGCGTGCCGGGATCGAGTTCGCGCACGTCGACACCGCCGACGCGGACATGTCCCGCGTCGACGTCGAAGAACCGGGCGACGAGCCGGGTCACCGTCGTCTTCCCGGAACCGGACGGTCCGACCAGGGCGGTGGTGGTGCCCGGCCGGCAGCGCAGCGAGACCTCGTGCAGCGCGGGGGCGTCGCCGCCCGGGTAGGTGAAGACGACGTCGGAGAGTTCGACGTCGGCCTCCTCGATCACGCGCACCGGGTCGGCCGGCAGCGGCGGTGTACGGGTGGCCAGCAGCTCCTCGATGCGCGCGATCTGGTTCCGCATCGCGCGCAGTGCCCCGATGAGGTCGATGAGATTGCCGAGCGGCTCCAGGAAGCGGGCGGCCAGTACGAGGAGCGCGATGGCCTCGGCGACCCCGATGCGCTCGCTGAGCATGAGTTCGGCGGCGAGCGCGAGCACCGCGACGAACCCGCCCATGATGACGCCGGTGTAGACGAAGAACGGTCGCCGCGCGCGGCGCATGCCGTCCCGGTAGGTCTCGCGGTGGTCGACGAGCGCGGCATGCATCCGGGGTGTGCCGTGGGCGTGACCGGCGGCCCGCAGCACCGGCTGGGCCTGGGCCAGCTCGATCGCCCGGCCCGCGACCCCGGTCGACGCCCGTTCCAGCTCGATCTCGGCGATCTCGGCGATCCGCGCGGCGCGGCGCAGCGCCCACAGGGCGACCAGGGCGATCACGCACAGCAGCAGTGCCATCCGCCAGTCGACCGTGAACGTCACGGCGACGACCGTCGCGGGCAGCAGCGTCGAGGTGATCACTGGTCCGGCGACGGTGACGGCCAGGTGTGCGGCGTTGCCCACGTCCGCGGTCACCGCCCGCGCGAGCCGGGCCTTGTGCTCGGCGGTGAACCATCCCAGTGTCAGTGTGCTCACATGGCGCATCAACCGCCGCCGGAGCTGCGCCGCGAGGGAGCCGGCCGCGGCGAAGCCCACCGGGGTGGCGATGACGCTCAGCACTCCGTACGCGACCGCGCCGACCGCGCCGAGCACCAGCCACGGGGTGGCCGCGGCGAGGTCGGGCTCGGGGCGTACGACGGCGTCCAGGACGGGGACGAGCAGGCCGAGGAGGAGGCCCTGGAGGACGGCCTGTGCCGCCGTGAGCAGCCACAGACGGGCCAGCAGCCTCGGCTCGGGCCACAGTCGGTACAACCGGCGGATCATGAGAGCACCCCTTCCTGTGCGGCCCACATCCGGGCGTACAGCCCGTCGCGCGCCAGCAGTTCGTCGTGACCGCCGTGCTCGACCAGCCGACCCCGGTCGAGTACGAGGATCTGGTCGGCACCGGCGATCGTGTGCAGACGGTGGGCGATGACGATCACCGTCTTGCCGACGGCCAGGGCGGCCAGGGCGTCCTGAACCGCCGCCTCGCTGTCGGGATCCAGGGACGCGGTCGCCTCGTCCAGGAGGACGATCGGCGCCCCGGACAGGATCGCCCGTGCGATCGTGAGCCGTTGGCGCTCACCGCCGGACAGGCCGCCCCCGCCCGCGTCGAGGGGTGTGTCGTAACCACGGGGCAGACGTTCGATCACCTCGTGCAGGTGCGCGTCGGCCGCCGCCCGGCGGACCTCCGCGTCGTCGGCACCGGGCCGGCCGATGCGGATGTTCTCCGCGACGCTGTCGCGCAGCAGTGCGACATCCTGGAACACCAGGGACATCGACCCCAGCAGCTCGGCCGACGGGATCGAGCGCACATCGACGCCACCGACCCGGATCGCCCCGTCCGTGACGTCGTAGAAGCGCGGGAGCAGGCTCGCGAGCGTCGTCTTCCCGGCGCCCGACGGTCCCACGATCGCGGTCACCCGGCCCGGCGGACAGACGGCGCTGATGTCCTCGACCGCGTTGGTCACCCCGTCGTAGGAGAACGAGACGGTGTCGAACTCGACTCCGTGGCCACCCGGCGACCGCGGTCGTTCGGGCTCGGGCAGCGGCGAACGGGACAGCAGCCGTTCGATGTTGGCCGCGCCCATCCGGCCCTTGCGCACTCCCTGGGAGGCGGAGACGGCGGGGAGGATCGAGTTCGGCAGCCCGACCGCGACGATCAGGAATGCCACAAGGTCCGCGACGGCGAGCGACCCGTGGTCCAGGAGGGCCAGCCCGGTGGCCGTCACGGCGGCGAGGACGGCCATCTCCGAGCCGAACAGCCGTGTCGCCGCCGAGCTGTGGCGCACCTCGGCGACCCATGCGGCGAACGCCTGGGTGTGCTCGTCCACGGCGTCGTCGAAGCGGCGCAGG
Organism: Streptomyces sp. NPDC000594; assembly: GCF_040299965.1. NCBI lineage: Bacteria > Bacillati > Actinomycetota > Actinomycetes > Kitasatosporales > Streptomycetaceae > Streptomyces > Streptomyces sp. NPDC000594. The sequence goes on from NZ_JBEPCY010000021.1 coordinate 46,280, forward strand.
ACGCGGCCCCCGGTGCCGAAGGTCTTGACCACCTGGATCCCGTCGGCGTACTCGACACTGGCGGCGCTGATCCGCGCGTCGGCGGCGACCAGGCGGTTCATATGGGTCGTCATGGATCGCATCGAGACGCGGTAGCAGACGGCCATCAGACCGAGGACGCCCAGCACGACGAGGGCCATCCGGACGTCGACGAGGAACAGATAGCCCGTTCCGACGACCGTCACGGTGACCGCGCCGGTGAGCTGCCCCAGGGCGTGCGCGATGACCTCGTGCATCTCTTCCAGGTCGCCCGTCATCGCCCTCTTGACCCGGCCCGAGCCCGAGGCGCGGAACCAGCCCAGCGGCAGCGCCCCGAGGTGGCTGACGATGCGTACGCGCAGGTGGTGCAGGATCGCCGCGTCGGCGTAGTGGCCCACGCGGGAGGACTGGACGAAGAGCACCAGCCACAGGCATGCGCCCGCCGCGCCGATGCCGACCCAGGTCCAGATGGCGGCTTCGGCCCCTGCGGGGTGTTCGAGCATGGCCCGCGCGATCTCGGCGACGGCGATGTAGGGCACGATGCCCGCCGCCGCGCTCAGGGTCGAGAGGACCGCGCAGATCACGAGGTGGGTGCGGACCGGTGCGAGCAGTCGTGCCAGGGCGCCCGCCCCGGCGAGTCCGGCCGGTTCGCCGGCGTCCTCGGGGGGCCGCGCCGCGCCGACCGTGCCGGTGTCCGTCGTCGTACCCATGCCTCTCCTTCTCTCTCAAGGGCCTCGGTCGCCGTCGGCGGGTTCCTGGACCCGTGGCTCATGGAGCAGCCTCCGCCGCCCGCCACCCCGGGGCGTTGTAAGGCATGCCTAACCTCACCTCGAATCTTGAGTCTTGAAGCCGACGTGATGTCAAATGGGCGCAGGGGCGGTCCACTCGGTGTCTCGACCGGCTCTGCGGGTGCCCGTTGTGGCCTTGCCCCGTCGCCGCCGGTGCAGTCGGTCTCCGTCCGTACGACGGACCGTCCCGGGCGTGACGAAAGGGGAGCCGGGGTGACGAAAATACGCCCTTGCTCAGCTGCGCAGATGGCCCCGCGGCAATCGAATCGGGGTCCGTATCAGCCGCAAGGGCGTCGAGTCACGGGAACGGCTCGGGGGCGCCGCAGGTGGGTGATCGAGCGGAGCGTGTCACCACAGAGGGCACGGTCCGGGAGAGCAAGGGTGGACGCCGGGAGAGCAAGGGTGGACGACACCGGATGTCCCTTCGTCAGGACATGCCAAGGGCACGCGGGGGGGGGACGGTGAATGTCGTGCGGCACCGTCGACCGGGCCCGCAGTGGCCGCCGGGGGCGGGCCGAGGCAGGGCCGGGCCCGAACCGTGCGGGAGCCGTGGGCCTGCCGCGACCGGCTGACCGTCAGTCCGGCGTTCGGGCGTTCCGGCGTTCCCGGCGAACTGCGCCCGCCCGCGGACACCGATGTGGGCGCTCACCTTGCGGCGGAGACGCGCCGCGTGGCGCAGGCGCTGCCGCGTAGGGCAGCGCCTGCGCCACGCGGTCTGTTGCGCGAGGCCGTCGGCGGCCGACGGCCTCGGAGGTCTGTCGGGCGGGCGTTCCTGACCGGTGCGGTCAGGGAGCGGGGCGGGAGCCCCTCCTCGTCAGAACTACGGTCGGCTCAGACGAAGTTGTTGAAGGCGATGCCGCTGGTGAGGGGGGTGCGGCCATTGCTCTGGGCTCCGTCGATCTTCACACGCTGCCCCGAGACGTGCTTGACGTAGATGCGCATGATGAAGGTACGGGTGCCGCAGGAGGGTTCGATGGGCATGGCGCTGATGGAGTGGTAGCCGGTGGTGTGGTGGGCGTCGTCGCCGACGGTGCGCACGACCGTGTCATCGCGGGTGCGGCAGGCGTGGCCTGTGGTGTCGAGCTGGATCAGCTCGAAGCGGGTGTTGACGACCGCTCCCGGGCCCTTGGGGGCGGACCACATGTCTTCTGTGCAGGAACCTGTTTTGTAGTAGCAGGTGGTGAGGCCGAGATTGGCCTGGGCGGAGACGCTGTCGGCGTCGGGATGGGCCTGCCACTTCTGGACGGGGGTGCCGGGCGGGCCGTCGTTGTAGAAGACCCAGGCATCCGGCTCCGCAGGTGAGGCACCAACATAGGTACAGCGCGCGACGGTCCCGGGAAGCTGAGGCACAGCGGGGTCGACGAATCCACCACTGGGGCAGTTGGGGTTCTGCCACCACTGGGCGCCGGGCCGGTCGCTGTCGTCGGACTCCAGCCAGGTGTTCCCCGCCTTCACGGTCAGATAGGGGTTGCCCAGCAGACTGGTGTAGGCGTTGACCCGGAGGAAGCAGGTATAGGTGCCTGCGGCGGGCGCGGTGAACAGCAGATCGGCGAAGAGCGGCAACCTCCCCGGAGTGGCGTAGGTGGTGGTGTCGTAGCCCTCGTGATTACGGGCCGAGGCGGCTTCCACGCTGACCAGAGTGCCGGCCGCGTTGTTGCAGTGGATCCGGGAGGTCATACCGACATTGCCCGTGATCGAGTTCGTGGTCTCGGCCCGGCCGCGCAGATGCCGCTTCTCTCCCGCGGCCATGGTCAGGGTCTGCTGGAGCACGTTCGCGAAGGTGTCGTCGTGGATCACGACATCGCTGCCCAGGGTCGTCCGGGTCTTCGTGACGGCGGACGTACCGCCGGCGGTGGTGCCGGTGGCACCCGCCTGTGTTCCCGCCAGCGGTATCAGCGCCATCGTCAGAACAGCCGTCAGGCCGGTGCGCCATCGCCGGGCCCAGAGTCTCGTCATAGCCGGTCACCACTCCTCGTATCGCTGCCGCGCCCTCACGGCCCGGCACTCCGCACATACAGGCCCCCGATACCGCCGGAGCCCTAGGGAGTCTCACCATTCAACGACCGAAAGATGCCGTGATCACGTGATCATGGGCAGCGGTACGCGCGGGGCCCGGATCGCACGGGGTCCGCGCCACCAGCGGATTCTCCTCCGCTCGGCTCGGTGCGCGACGGGGCGGGGTGCACAGAACCACGCGGCTCCGGGTGGCCGATTTTCGACCACCTCCGGATCGGTCGACACCACGACGGCCCGGGGCGATCCCGGATTCCCGGGGGTCAGTGATCACTGCGTTTCACGGACGGCCTCCACCGCCTCCCGGACATCCGGGTGCGGGTCGTCAGCGAGACCGTCCAGCAGCTCGGCGACCCCGGGGGTGGACCAGCCGGCGACCGCCCGGACCAGGTCCGCTCGCACGCCGGGGTCGGGATGGGCGGCAAGGCGGGTCAGCTGGGCGAGCGGGCCCCGTCGGTACCGACCGAACCAGTGCAGTGCTTCGCGCAGCACGGCGGGGTCACCCGGGTCGCCGGCCGCTGCGACTCTCGCGAGCAGCGTTCCGGACCGTGGTGGCGGCCCGTCCAGCGGATGCGGCCGCCGCTCGCGCAGGCGCCGTCCCCCGTACTCCCCGCGCACCCGGCATCCGAAGCAGGTACAGGGGCGGACGCCGTGCGCGTCGGGCACGTACCGCCAACCCGCGACCTGTGGCACCGTGCGGATCCGGTGCACTTCACGCGGCCGGATCGCCCGGGGGACGAACACTTCCCACCCCCGTGGGTCGTCCAGCGCGGCTATGCGCCGTACCGCTTCGGCCGCGGGAACGGTGGACTGGGCATTCCGTGCCCGGTCCCCGTAGCGCCCGACCAGGACGGGCTGGTCGTCGTCCAGCCGTACATGGACGGCCATGAGTCCGCCCCGGCTGCCGAACCGGGCCAGTTCGCGCAGCCACTGGTGGGTGAGGGTGTACGACGGCAGCACCGGAAAGCAGTACACCCCCCGCAGATCGCCCTGTCCCCGGCTGACCGCCCGGATCCCGGACCGGCGGATGCGCGGTGTGTTCGCCGCCGACGCCAAGTGCACAAACATCGCCATGACCCGGCATGCTACGTGCCCACTCCACGGGGTCGCCCGGAGCGGCGGCGGGCCGGCACGCGACCTGCCGGGCGCGGTGGCCCCGTGCCGGTCGGGGATCATGTCGTCCTGTGATCACCATTCATCTGAAGTACGAGATCGATCCCGACCGTATCGAGGACTTCGAGGAGTACGGCCGCCGGTGGGTCGTGCTCGTCAACCGGTTCGGCGGCACTCATCACGGGTACTTCCTGCCCAGCGAGGGCGACAGTGACATCGCCTACGCGCTCTTCTCCTTTCCCGGTTTCGCGCAGTACGAGCAGTACCGGGCGGACAGTGCCACCGACCCCGAGTGCCGGGCGGCGTTCGAGCTGGCCCGTCGCACGGGCTGTATCCGGCGGTACGAGCGCCGCTTTCTGCGGCCCCTCGACCAGGAGGGAGGCGGAAGCGCCGGAGACTCCGCGCACTCATGACCGGCGAACCCGGCACCGGTGAGAGCGGGTCCACCGGCGGATGAGGCCGGGCCCGAGGACGCGTCGCCGCCCGTGACGGCCATCGGTCGTACGGGCGGCGGCGCGTTCCGAGGCGGGAGACGGTGATCCCGCGCTCCGCACCCTCCGGGTGAGGCTCTGCTCCCGCGCGCCGTGTCGTGCGACTGCCGGCCGCCCCCGGACGCGGGTAGACCTGGGCTCCCTCAACCGCACGGCCGAGCCGGCCCGCACCCATCAGGGAAATGCCATGAGCCTGACCATAAGATCCCGCTGGGCGGCAGCACTCACCACCGCCGCCCTGGCCACGCTGGGCGTCGCCGCTCCCGGGGCCGCGGCCCTGCCCCAGTCGGCCAGGTCGATGGATGTGCGGTGGGCGAGCGCCGACCCCGCGAACCATCCCTCCATCTTCGGCACCCTCACCATCGGCGGGATCTACACCTGTACCGAACCGGCCGGTACCACCGTGCCGGTCAGCTTCAGCGCCCTCCAGCTCATGCCCATGGCCATGCCGTCCGGCGCCGGCGATCTGCCGTGCGGCCCCGGAGTGGTCGACGCGCCCTGGAGCCTCACCAGCTTTCCCACGACGGATGTCCACTACGGATATGTCTCCGTGCTGACCACCTTCGACGGAGTGACGCTGTTCGCCGAAGAGTTCACCGTCTGATACGAGGGGGCCGTCCTCGGATCGGACGGTGACCACTCCGTGCGGGCCCGGTCGGGCGGCGGAGGTGTTCCGGAGAGGCACCGGCTCGCGGACGCCGGTGCGGTCACCGTCGTACGAGGCGACCCCGGGCAGCACCGTGCGAGACGGCCCAGGGCAGCACCGTGCGAGGCGGCCCCGGGCGGCACCGTCGTGGCCCTACGACGGGACCCGCCGCAGCGGCCAAACGGCTGTTCCGGTGGAGACACTTTCAGGGGGTTTGCCCGCCGGGCCGTCCGCTGTTCCGCCGACAGCTCCCTATCTTGGCGTTCGGTGAGTCGACTTCAGGCGACTCGACGCGAGGAGTGGCCATGCGCTGCCGGTTCCCCCGTCCTCTGCTCGTTCTGGCGCTGCTGCTGGGGGCGCTCGTCGCCCCCGGGCCCGCTGGTGCCCTGGCCGCCGCTCCTCTCCAGCCGCCGTTGGTCACCCAGGTCTTCCCTCGGGACAGCGCGGCCGATGTGAGTTTCGTGGCCGACACCGACCCCGTCATCACGGGTTTCCTGGTCACCGCGTCGCCCGGCGGCAGGTCCGTCCGGGTGCCCGCCGACGCCCGGACGGCCCGGGTCACGGGGCTGGCCAACGGGACGGCGTACCGTTTCACGGTCCGTCAGGAGGTCAGCCGGGGCCGCGCCCTGCTCTCGGATCCGTCCGAGCAGGCCACGCCCCGGACGGCTAGGCCGCCGGGGGAGCCGGTACTGGGCGCGGTGTACGCGCGGAACCGGGCGGTGGAGGTCGAGTGGACCGCTCCTGACGACGGCGGCGCTCCGATCAGCGCGTTCACCGTCACCGCCACCCCGGGCGGCCACCGGGTCACCGTCGGACCGGAGACGGCATCGGCGGCGCTGGCGGGGCTGGCCAACGGCACCGCGTACACCGTCGCCGTACGGGCCGTGAACAAGGCCGGGCCCGGCGCCCCCGCCGAGCAGAGCGGGGTCCGTCCCCGGCCCGACACCGCGCCCGCCGCGCCCCTCGATGTCTCCGCGAGCCCGGACGGCGGCCGGGACAGCGCACTGCGGGTGACCTGGACCCCGCCCGAGGACGACGGCGGCGCCCCGGTGACCGGCTACCGCGTCACGGCCGGGGGCACCACCGTCCGTACGGCTGCCCCGATCACCGAAGCGGTGATCGACGGACTCAGCCCGGACGAGGAGTACACCGTCTCCGTCACCGCCGCCAACGCCGTCGGCACCGGGCCCGCCGCCCGGACGGAGGAACCCGTCGCCCCCCGGGTCGACGTCGCCGCCCGTACCGTCGTCCTCTCCGCCGCCTCGATGGCCACCCTCACCGGGAAGGAACTCGGCGAACTGCGGTTCACCGGCCCCACCCGGCAACTCCTCGGGCTGCGCACGGGGCAGATCATCGTCGCGGACACCGGCCCCCGGGCCCCCGACGGCCTGCTGCGCACGGTGACCGGGGTACGGCGCCAGGGCACGACCCTGGTGGTGGCCACCGCCGACGCCGACCTGTCACGGGTCCTGACCGACGCCCAGGTGTCGGCAGCCGGGGAGTTGACCGACGAGGGAGCCGAGCCGGGCTATCTGCACCCGGGCGTACGGGCCGAGCCGGTCACCGTCGGCAATGATCTGGCCTTCGGACTGACGATCAGGCCCGGGGACAACACCCGGGAGTTCGCCGGTCTGTCCACCAGCATCAGCGGCACCGTCACCCTCGACCCGCACTGGGACCTCGTCGTCAGGACGACCGGGGAGACCGACCCGGACACCGGGGAGGACATCGGGGAGGTCACCGATCTGACCTTCGCCGCCGGTGTGGACGTCAAGGCGTCCGTCACCACCACGGTCGCCGGCACCGTCGGCGGCTCCAGCCAGGCCGTCACCCTCGCCTCGCTGCCCCTCGCGGCCATCACGGTCCCCATCGGCCCGGTCCCCGTCGTCATCGTCCCCACCCTCACCCTCAGCGCCCAGCTGTCCGTCTCCGGATCCCTGGAGTTCACCGCCACCGCCACGTACGAGCAGCACATCGGCGGCGTCGCCGACTACGCCCTCCAGGACGGCTGGAGCGGCCGGAGCACCACCACCGACCCGGTGGCGGACGTCACCACCGACCGGCTGTCCCCCAGCGTCACGGCGCAGCTGGACCTCCCCGCGGCGATCAGTTTCGAGCTGTACGGGGCGATCGGACCCGGCTTGCAGTTCGTCCCGTACCTCAAGTTCGTCACCGCACCGACCGAGAACCCGTGGGCACATCTCGACGTGGGCGTCCGGGTGGAGGTCACCGGCGGGATCAAGAAACTCAACCTGGAGTACGCCGTCCCCGTCGCCGACTTCTCCCGTACCGTGTGGAGCACCGAAGGCCCTCTCGCCGGCATCTACATCGAGGATCCGACGCGGGTGCTGCCCGCGAGCGGGAGCACCACCTTCACGGTGAGCCGCAGGAACTGGTGCGAAGGGCCGGTGTTCTGGAGCCTGGCCGAGGGCAGCCCCGGCACCATCAGCCAGGACGGCGTCTACACGAACACGGCCTCCGGTACGGGCCCGGCCCTCGCCAAGATCATCGCCACCCAGGCGCTGACCTCCAGCTGCCCCGGCACCCGCACCGAGGCGTTCGTCCGTACGGGCTCCACCGTCCCCTCCGCCCCCCGGAACCTCACCCTCGCCTACCAGGGTGACGACGCCGTGTTCACCTGGGACCCGCCGGAGAACGACGGCAACGGGGGCCGCCTCGTCTACAGCCTCGTCGCCGATGTACCCGGGGTGGACCCCGACGACTCGATCGTCTACTCCTACGACACCACGGCCACCCTCCCCGGCGCGGAGCGGAGTCTCCGGGCCGACGGAGGACGCTTCTGGGTCATCGCCGAGAACGACATCGGCACCGGCCCGCCCAGCAGCCCCGACCTGGTGGCCCCGCCCGAGGACTACTGACCGGCCGGACGGCCACCGAGCGGGTCCCACGGGCCCGGCCGGTGGCCCTGTCCTCCCTTCCCCTTCCCCTTCCCCCTGTCCCTGTCCCTGTCCCTGTCCCTGTCCCTGTCCCTGTCCCTGTCCCTGTCCCTGTCCCTGTCCCTGTCCCTGTCCGGACATGGTTCCCCCGCTGTTCGGGGAGAGGCCGATCCGGCCTCCCTGTAGAGCGTCATGACGTTCTGTACGAGGTCGGGGTGATCGTGAAGGTCGATGTCGAGGGCGTGCCCGACGAGGCCGAAGAGTTCATGGAGGAGCCGGTCGTACCGGAAGGGTGTCAGAAGGCCGTCACGGCGCTGACCGCTGGGGACCGCCGCGGCCCGGCGGTGGTTGCGGTAGGCGCTCACGGCCTCTCCGAGCCGCTCGGGCCATGGCATCCGGATCGCGACAGGGGTGGGGCGGCCCTCGTAGACCGCGCTGTTGACCGCACGCTCGTGAGCCTTGTGGGCCGCCTGGGAACGGTCGGCGCGCTGTTGCAGCCCGGAGACACCGCTGAGGCTCACCGCGAGCGCGGCGATCCGGTCGGCGTGGCGCGACGCCCAGGTGTGTTCCGTGTGACGGTCCCGGCGGGCGCGGGCGACCTCGACGCGCTCGGCCTGGGTGAGGACGTCGCCGGCCACATTGTCGAGATCGTCACGGAGCTGGAGGTAGCGGCGTTCGGCCGCCTGGCGGCTCCTGAGTTCCAGGGCATCGGCGATGCGGCTCCAGGTGACCTTCCTGGCCCGGGCGGCCTTCATGAGGCGCTGCTCGTCGAGGAGGAGCTTGTCGCGCAGGGTGCGGATGACGAGGAGTGCGGCGAGGAGGCTGGTCTCATCCAGCTCGTCGTCCTCATAGCGCGCCCATCGGATGATGCGGTCGTACTTGGCCGCCACGCTGGTCAGATCACGGTCCCTCACGGAGAAATCACTGGTGACGAGCGCCAGTTCCCCTGCCCATTCCTCGGGGTCCTGTTCACGGGGCGTGTGTAAATGCTGCCAGGCGGCCGAACGATTGCACTCCTCGCTCGGTCGGTATTGTGTCGTCTTCCGGACGACGCTTCTTGTCGTCTTTCGGACGACATTTTCCTGCAAGGACACGGACATCACCTCGGAAGGAATGAGTGGATTCTCAGTGGTGGTCATTGGCCCGCGAAGATGCCGGCAGGTCAGGGGGGACGGGCCGACGCCGCCGCCATGCCCGTAGTACGGCGCTGGCAGCAGCCCCGGTGGCCAGCGCCAGGACCCCCGCGAGGTACTCGGGCCCCACCTCACGCACAATGCTCTGAATCATCGCGTCCTGTCGCGCAAGCAGGGCTCCCGCATGCACGAATCTCCTCTCCGGTCGGCAGACAGTGCGGACGGTGGCCCGCGTCACCGCACTCGGCGATCGAGTCGATCCCCGCCACGGCTCTGCGACGCATGGGCATGGCTGTTACACCCTGTGCACAGGCAGCAGAGCGCACCGGCCGAGTTCCGTCCGTTGTCATTCATAAAGCGCGACCGGTGAAGCTCCCCGCGATTTCCGTAAAGCGCCACCCTTCGCCACCCCTCGCCGCTCGATCCACCGCGTACGCCACCGCATGCGCCACCGCATGCGCACCGCTGAAACGGAACTTCCCTTCGGCGTTTTCCGTTACGAAAGGAGATGGCGTCACCGAATCGAAAACCCGACCACATACGCGCGCGCGGCGACGGAGTCGGGATGGCGCGGACGGGAGTACCGGCCGAGCACGATGCCCACGCTCTCGGAACGGACACATCCCTCTCGGAGCGTGCCTCGACTACCGGTCGCGAGACTGGACATCCGTGGCCATGACCGGCCATGCCCCGCGGCCCAGCAGGTCGAGGACGAGTGCGGCGATGTTCCACGCGTCGTCCTCGCCGCGGTGATGGCGGCCGTCGAGAGGCAGTCCGGCCATCCGTAGGGCGTGGGCCATGCCGGGTTTCCCGCGCAGCCCGTAGGCCGTGGCGAAGACGGCCTTGGCGTTGGTGTGGGTGCGCTCGGTCGGATAGCCGAACGGGTAGGCCACCCCGTCGGCCCGGCTCTGCCGGGCGAATTGCCGGCGGTCGTACTCGCCCCAGCTCGCCCAGGGACGCTCCCCGGCCCCGTACTCCTCGACGAGGATCCGGCAGGCCTCGGCGAAGGAGACGCCCCGTTCCACCTCGGCCTGCGTCAGTCCGGTCAGTTCGGTGCAGAAGGCGCTCACCCGCGACCGGACAGGGCGGACCAGGACACGGTGCCGGGACACCCGGCGCCCCGCCGACACATCCACGACGGTGAGACCGATCTCGATGATCTCGTTCACCGAGCCGGGCGGCGGCTGCCCGTCCCAGCAGGTGGCCTCCACATCGATGACGTTCAGCAGGGCGGATTCGTGGCGCATGGGGCCGAGGGTAGGGATGCCCGCCCGGCTGCGGCACCCCAATTTCCGTGTGTCTGTGCCGACGCGGCCAGCACAGAACGCCCCACGCCCGCACGGGTGGAGCGCCCCGGTGGGCCCACCCCTGACAGGGAGGTGGGTTCAGGATGTCAGGAACGCGAGGAGCAGGAGCACGTACCCGGAGGAGAGCGCCGCGCCGGGGGCGGCGAGGATCAGGGTGCGGATGACGAAACCGGTGGTGAGGGGACGGCTCGCACGGCTCGGGTGCTCGGGGTCGTAGCTCAAGTCGACCGGCCCGAGGGGGTTGTTCGAGAGCCTCCGGATGGACACGACGGACGGGACGTGGGTCATGCGCCGACCGTCGACGGTGGTGAAGTCCATGGTGGAGAACACCCACCGGTGCGGATCCTTGGACATGAACACATGGCCGGTACAGGTGCCGACCACGCTGATCCCTCGCGTGCGCAGCAGCCACAGCGACCTGAACCGCCGTCCGGCCCGCCAGAGGACGAGGCCGCCCAGGAGGCCCGGTGTACCGAACAGGATCACGGCGAAGACGGCCAGTCCGGGATTGTCCAGCGTGAGCAGCCCGATCGCGGTGAGGAGGAGGTGGTGGAGCAGGATCAGCCCCGTGATGGTGAGCCCTCGGCGCCAGGCGGGGCCCATCGGGGTGCGGGCCGTCCGTGGCCGGACGTGGTGGTGGATCAGGGCATGGCCGTCGGGGGCGGACGGGGTCCGGGCGACGGCGGAGCCGAGCGGGCCGAAGAAGGCCTCGACGGCGGACCGGTTGGGGCCGCGCAGGGTGATGAGAGGTCCCAGGCCGTGGGTCGCGGCATCGGTGGGGCCGGAGATCGTCACGCGTATCGTGCCGTCGGACGACAGGTCGGCGGAGTCCAGTGCCCGGACCGGCACGGTCCAGGTCGAGCGGTCCCGTGCCACGGTGAGATGTTCACCGTCGAAGCGCGCGGTGGTCCCGCCACGGGTGAGGACGGTCACCGGGGCCCTCGACGGAGGGCTGTCTGAAGCCATGGGGCCGATGATAGGCCGGGGTCGGGAGGGGGCCACCCGGCCTGTCGCCGGACAGCCCCTCGACGGACCAGGCGCCCTGCGAGAACTCCGGGCGCGCCTCACAGCCGGACGGGCCGCCTTCCGCTCCTCCCGCTCGTGAGGCCACGGTCCGGCCGCTCCCCGGGGAGCGGGCTCACACGCCGCGCCAGAGGTTGGCGAAGGCCGCGCTCTCGATGGACCGCCGCTGGCGTACGGCCTCCAGCTCCATCACCGCGTCGTGGACAGCGGCCACCACGGCTGTCGCGGCCTCGTCGGCGAGGCCGGGCTCATCGGCGAGGCCGGGCTCGTCGCCGGAGGGTTCGGCGTCGGAGGGTTCGGCGTCGCCGATACCGACGGCCGCGGCGAGGGCGCCCAGGACGGGTTCCTTCTCCTCCCAGCGGGAGACCGCCCGGCGGCGCGCGGGCGTATCGGCCGGTTCCACCCGTCGCGCGCCGAAGGGCGAGGCGCCGCTCCGCCTGCGGATCAGCTCGCCGTCCTCCTCCAGGGCGGCCTGGTACGCGGCTGACAGATCCCGGCCCCGGCGCCACAGCCAGTCCTCGATCGTCTCGTAGGGCGCCTGCCGGGTGAGTCCGGACGCGGCCTCGGTGACGAGCCGGTCGTCCGGCGCCGGTGACCCCTGGGGCACGATGCGGTCGTTGTCCACGGCGACGGCCCCCGCGGCGATGAGATCGATCAGCTCGGCGCCCGCGAGTGCGAGCGACAGGTCACCCTGTCCCACCGGCTGTCCGGCTCCCGGGTCCATGGCGATGATGAACAGGTCTTTCGCCGTGGTCATGACGGCTCCCCTCAACGACATCGGCACAGGTACGTCCTCGCCGCCCGGCCCGCACGGGGCCTGCCCGGCGGTGGAGCGACTGCCACGATCAGTATCGTCCCCTCCCCCGGGGCCGAAGTCCCGTCACCGGGCGGCGGGAGTACGGGTGACGTCGGAACCTCGCCCGGGGCCGGATGGACCCCGCCGCGAGGATCCGGCGGGCGGGGCGGCGGGGCCTGTTGTCAGTGGCGGGTGCCACCATCGCCGTATGACCTCGATGGCTGAGACGGCGGCCGAAACCCCATTCGACTGGCGAGAGTTCCTCACCCGCTGGAGCGGGGAGTGGGCGGACGCCCAGGACCCCGATGAGCCGGATGACCCCGACGAGCCGGACATGTCTGATGATTTTGGCGCGTCGGACGAGTCGGACCGGAAGCTGATAGCGGCCCGGTGGCTCGGCTGTCCGGGGGCGTCGGACGCGGACATCGCCGCGCTGGAGGAGCGGATCGGGCATCGGCTGCCGCCGTCGCTCGACGCGTTCCTGCGGATCAGCGACGGCTGGGAGCCGGCGGACCACCCCGTCTACCGGCTGGCCGGCACCCGGGGCATCCATCCGCACGGGAACGCCCAGGGCCTCGCCGAGATCTTCGGGGATCACCTGGACGAGAACGCGTCGCCGCAGGAGCTGCTGGAGGCCGGGATGTGGCACCGGGCGTTCCATCTGGACGCGGAGACGGACGCGACGATGGTCCTGATCGATCCGCTGGACCGGGACGCGGACGGCGAGTGGGCGGTGTACGAGTGGGCGTCCTGGCGGGCCGCACCGCCCGAGCGCTTTCCGTCCTTCCGCCACTACATGCTGGAGCGTTACCGGTCTTTCCACCGCTCGGCCGTCCACAAGGCCGCTCAGGGTGAAGGACCGCCGTTCGCCAACGACACGACGCGGGCACAGGACGCCAGGGTGGAGCGGGCCCGGCGGGCGGCGCTGGGCGGGGAGTACGAGGAGGCCCTGTCCCTGCTGCGAGAAGCCGAGAGGTACGGGAGGCCGAGGGCCGGGCTGCTGCGGGGGCAGCTGGACTGTCTGCTCTCGGCGCATGCCCCGGCGTTCTCGGTCGACGCCCTCGCGGTCGACCCGGTGTACGCCCCTGATCTGCTGCCGGTGGCCGCCGTGGGCTTCTCCGTCGCCGACCGGCACCACAGCCACAGCGGCAGCGACAGTGACAGGTCGTGGCCGCTGCTCGCCCGCTGTCCGACACCTGCGACCCGGGCGACGGCGGAGGACGCCCTGCGGGCGGCGCGGGAGGGGACGTACCGCTTCACGGCCGACGGGCCGCTCGGGGAGGCGGCCGATGCGGCACGCGCGTTGGCCCGCTGGGGCCGGTGGAACGAGGCGTGGCGGCTGCTGTGGGCCGCGCTCCCCCACTGGCGGCCGCTGGGGCCGGACCATCTGGCACCGCTGGGACTGCTCGCGGATCCGGTACTGGGTCCGATGATCACCCCGGAGCGGGGGCGGCTGCTGCTGGCCCTGCCCCGGGGCGAGTTCGCGCGGCCCGGGCGGAAGCTGCCCGGTACCGCCCCGGGGGACGATCCGGTGGGTCTGTCCTGGCTGGAGGACGAGGTGCCGGACCGGTTCCGCGGGGGCTATCGGGCCGTGTTCGTCGCGGACCCCGATCCGGCGGGCCTGCCGGCCCGTCTGAAGGACCCCGGCGGGGGCGGCCCCGGGCCCGGCGGCCGGCCGCAGCGGGACGTGACACCCGGGCCGGACGGGTTGTATCCGCCCCTGAGCGGGTGGGACGCGGACTACCGGCTGGGCCTGGCGCTCGGCAGTACGTCGTACGACGACCGCGCGCTGGCCCGGATCGGGCAGGCGGCCCCCGGGTGGAGCTTCGCCTTCGACGGCGCCCCGAAGGACTTCGACGAGGGACGTTTCGTCTCCCCGGCCGCCGCCGCGTCGGAGGGGACCAGGGCGGTGGTCGTCTGGCACAGCGTCGACACCTTCGACCGGACCAGGACGCGTTTCCATCTCTCCGTCGGGGTCGGCGGCGAGGAGGTGTGCGCGTTCTCCGTGACGGCCGGGGGCGTCAAGCCGCACTGGACCGGGGAGATACCGCCGTGGCTGGCGCTCGACGGATTCCCGGCGACGACCGGGCAGTGGCGGGGTGCGGAGGATCCCTGGACGGAAGCGGACGACCCGAACACCCCGCCCCGGGGACTGCCGGGGACACGGAGCGCGCTGGGGGCCCTGGAGCGGGCCCTGGGGCTGACCCTGCCGCGCGCCGCCCTGCGGGAAGGTCCGCTGCACAGCTTCGTCACCCGTTCGTGGATCCGTCCGCCGGGCCCCGACGAGTCGTATATGACGATCGCCGTCACTTTCCACCGGCCGGACCCCGGAGAGCGCACATGAACATGCCTGTCCCGGCGCCTGATTCCGCTGTCTGAAATCTTTCCCTGCGGATGTCGGGTTCGATGCGTGAAACGACCAAGATGGCGGAAACTCTCCCTGTTCAGCAGGGTTCGACGGGAGAAAGCGGGAGAAAGTACATGGGATCAACGGGCACTTGATGGGCGTCTTTGAGCCATTCTTAGACTCTGCTGCAACGCGACTCCGCGGTGATCGCTCTTTCCCGCCGGGGGTGGGGAGCGGGGCCACTTCCGGCGTTGCGCCGTCCGAACCCGCTGAGCATGGGGGAGTCAGCTTGTTCACCATCGGACGTCCGGGCCGGGGGGCCGTGACCGTCACCACGGCGCTGGTGGCGGCGGCTCTCGTCGCCGGACTGACCAGCACGACCACGTTCGCGGACACCACCGGACCCGGCGTCGGCGGCCCGGCAGCCGCCACTGTCCCCGACGCCGCGCGGGGCGGCACCGGCACCGGGCTGCGGTGGGTCACCCTGATCACGGGTGACCGTATCGGCGTCGACGCCCGGGGCAGGGCGGTCTCCGTCGACCGGGCCCAGGGCCGCGAGAGGATACCCGTCCGGTCCTTCACCGACAGCGGGCGCACCTTCGTCGTCCCGGCCGACGCCGAGCGGCTGATCGCCCGGGGCACCCTGGACCGACGGCTCTTCGATGTCACCGGACTGAGCACGCCGGAGAGCCGCCGGGCCTACCGCAAGGGCCTGAAGGTCATCGTCGCGTACGAGGGCGGCGACGGACCCGCCGCCCGCAAGGGGGTCCGCGGCGACGCCGAGGTCCGCCGCACCCTGCCCTCCCTCAACGCCGACGCGGTCACGATCCCCGAGCGGGACGCGGGCGGGCTCTGGGACACCCTGACCCGGTCCGCCGCCGAGGGGGCGCGGACCACCCGTACCGTCCCCGGTGTCGCCAAGGTCTGGCTGGACGCGGTCCGCACCGCGCAGCTCGACACATCCGTGGCCCGGATCGGCGCGCCGAAGGCGTGGGAGGCCGGATACGACGGCACGGGTGTCACCATCGCGGTCCTCGACACCGGCGTGGACAAGAACCACCCCGACCTGAAGGGCCGGGTCGTCGGGGAGCGCAACTTCAGCGACTCCCCCGACGCCAGGGACCGGAACGGCCACGGCACCCATGTCGCCTCGACGGCGGCGGGCTCCGGAGCGCGCTCGGGCGGGAAGCACAAGGGTGTCGCCCCCGGGGCCAAAATCCTGAATGCCAAGGTGCTCGGCGACTCCGCCGGCGGCGAGGACTCCGGCATCATCGCCGGTATGGACTGGGCGGTGGCCCAGGGCGCACAGATCATCAATATGAGCCTCGGCAGCCCGGATCGGCCCGGTATCGACCCGCTGGAGGCCACTGTCAACAGGTTGTCGAAGGAGAAGGGCGTCCTCTTCGCCGTCGCCGCCGGCAACCATGGTTCGATCAACGGCCCCATCGGCTCCCCGAGCACCGCGGACGCGGCCCTCGCCGTCGGCGCGGTGGACGACGCCGGCCGGATGGCCTACTTCTCCAGCCGTGGTCCGCGCCCGGGTGACCACGGTATGAAGCCGGACATCACCGCACCCGGCGTCGACACCACCGCCGCGTTGGCGCCCGGCAGCGCGGCCGCCCAGCGGTACGCCGAGCGGCCGGCCGGCTATGTCGCCATGTCCGGTACCTCGATGGCCACACCGCATGTGGCCGGGGCGGCGGCGCTGCTGAAGCAGCGGTACCCGTCGTGGTCGGGCGGGCGGATCAAGGCCGCGCTCACCGCGTCCGCGAAGGACGGCGGCCATCATGTGTTCGCGCAGGGCGCCGGGGAGGTCGCCGCCGACCGCGCCCTGGAGCAGAGCGTCGTCGCCGACCGCACGGGCCTCTCCTTCGGTTCCCACCCGTTCCCGCACACCGACGACAAGCCCGTCACCCAGCGGATCACCTACCGCAACCTCGGCAAGCAGGACATCACCCTCGACCTGGCCGTCAAGGCCGCCGACGCGCAGGGCAGGCCCGCCCCGGCGGGGCTCTTCACCCTCGGCGCCGGGCAGGTCACCGTGCCCGCCGGCGGCACCGCCGCCGTCCCCCTGACCGCCGACACCCGGATCGGCGGCACCCACAACGGGACCTTCTCCGCCGCCGTCGTCGCGACCGGCGGCGGGCAGACCGTCCGTACCACCGCCGCCGTGGAGCGCGAGGTCGAGTCGTACACCCTGACCCTCAAGTACACCGGCCGCGACGGCAAGCCCAGCAAGGACTTCGGCGCCTCTGTCCACCCGCTCTCCGGCCCGGCCCGCGAGGCCCTGGTGGACGGGGAGGGCCGGACCTCCGCGACGTTCCGGCTGCCCAAGGGCGACTACGCCGTGACGGCCAGCCGCTACTCCGAAGCCGATCCGACCCAGGACAGCCTGATCCACCCCCGGCTGGCGCTGACGAAGAACACCACCGTCACCCTCGACGCCCGCCGCACCAAGCCCGTCTCGATCAGGATCCCCGACACCCGGGCCCCGCAGAGCGGCGGCAGGATGACGTACGCCATCAAGAAGGGCGACCGGACCGTCGAGAACAACACCGACTTCACCGGTGACCTCCGGACCGCGCAGCTGGGCCCGGCCCAGCCCACCGGCGTCACGTTGAGGGAGACCTTCCACGGCCAGTGGGAGCGGGGTGCGACCCAGTACAACGCCGCCTTCGGCGGTCCGGTCAAGCAGCTCGCCACCGGTGTGGACAAGAAGTTCAAGGCCGCCGACTTCGCGAAGCTCTCGGTGAGCGTGGGGGCCTCCGTCAAGGGCAAGCAGTCGTCCTCCACCGTGGTGAGCGGGCTGGACGGCTCCCTCCTCCACTCCGACCACACCTTCGCCCTGCCCGGCACCCGGACCCACCAGGTGGCCACGGGCGCGAAGAGCAACCGCTGGGCCGTCTCCGCGACCCAGACCGCCAAGGGCGCCGGAGCGGGGGACGACGCCGAGTACACCTCCGGGGTACGGGAGTACGCGCCCGGCAAAACCCACCAGGTGACCGTCGGCCGCGCCGTCCACTCGCCGATGACGCACCCGGGCAGCGGCGTCCTGCGCCGCGAGAACCGCATCCGGTTCGATGTGCCGCTCTTCTCCGACAGCGGTGACAACAGCGGCACATCCACGTACACCTCGGCGAACACCACGCTCCACCACGGCACCACCCTGATCAAGAGAAGCGGCGAGCCGCTGGCCGGCGAGACCGGCTTCCCCGTCTACCCGGAGGCCGCCGAGTACACCCTGGCCACCTCGGTGAAGCGGAGCCCGTCCGTCTCCCGCGTCTCCACCCGCGTGGACGCGTCGTGGACCTTCCGCAGCACCCGCCCGGCCGGGAACGACGAGGCCCGGACCCCGCTCTCGGCGGTACGGTTCGGTGCCCAGGTGGCGCTGGACGGTACGGTCCCGGCGGGCCGTACGGTCACCTTCCCGGTCACGGTGCAGGGCCCGGCGGCGGGCAAGGCGCTGAAGTCCCTGGCGGTCTCGGTCTCGTACGACAACGGCAAGACCTGGAAGAAGCTGACGGTGACCCAGGGCAAGGTCACCCTGAAGAACCCCGCCCGGGGGAAGTCGCTCGCCCTGCGCGGCGAGGCCACCGACACCAAGGGCGGCAAGGCGAGCGTGACCGTGTACGACGCCTACTTCGGCAAGTGACCGTGCCGGTGTACGCGATACCGCGCCCCACGCGCTGAGGGGTACGGCAGGCAGGGCCCCACCGCTCCGGCGGTGGGGCCCTGCCTGCCGTCGGGGGCACGGTCGCGGGTGCGGCTGTTGGAGTATGCGTGGTTATGCCCGGCCTGGGCGGGGGAAGGTTCTGGCCGCGTTCCTCCTGTCCTGTCCGTTCCTGGAAGAGATGAGGCCGGTTGATGGGTTCGCGCGGAAGGTGCCTGCTGGCGGGTGTGGCGGTGTGTGCGGTGTCGGTGGCGGGTGTCCCGGCCGCGCAGGCCGACGGGGCGGCCCGGGGGCGGGCGGCGGAACCTCGCCACCAAGTCTTCACCGGGTCGGCCGAGTGGGAGATTCCCGCCGTGGTGAACGTCCTGACCATCCATCTGTGGAGCGGCGGTGCCGGAGGTGCGGGCGGCGGGGGCGGCGGCGGGGGCGGCGGAGGAGAGGCCGCCGACGTGAACCTGACCAGGTCCACACCCGGCGCGGGTGGAGGCGGCGGTGGAGGCGGGGGCGGCGGAGGCGGCGGGGCGAGCGGCCGGTACCAGAGGTGCACCGTCCCCGTGGTCTCCCTGCCGCTGGTGGGGCGCCCGTTGACGATCGAGTTCACGCCCGCCAGCACCGGCGGAACCCCTGGCGAGGGCGGATCGGGGGGTGCGCGGGGCGTGGGAACGATCGGTCAGGACGGCAGCGCGGGCGGAGACGGCACCGAGGGCGACACGAGCCGCTTCGGGACGACCATCCGGGTCGAGCAGACCAGCGCGAGCGGCGTCATCACGCGGCGCGTGGTGTCGGCCCAGGGCGGTTTCAGGCCCCGGACCGCGGGCGAGGCGGGCGGCAGCGGTCAGGGCGGGTCGGGGTCCGCGGCCGGCGGGGCCGGGAGCACCGAGCCCGCCCCCGGCGGAGCCGGGACCGACAACGTCCCGGACATCCTGTGCACCGGGAATGTGCCGTCCGCGGGCGGGACGGCCGGCGGGACGGGCAAGACGGGACGGGAGACGTCCGGCAACAACCCGCTCGCCGGGGCGGGCGGCGGGGGAGGCTACGGCGGCACGGGCGGCCAGTTGCCCCTGAACTCCGTCCCCCTGCCCGACGGCACGTCCTTCACCCCGCCGACGGGCACCGGAGCCGGCGGCGACGGCGGCGCGGGCGGCACCGGCGGCAGCGGCGGCACCGGCGGGCGCGACCTGACCCTCTCCTCCACCGACGGCTCCTCCGGCGCGGCGGGACACGACGGCCGTGCCGGAGGCGGCGCGCTCCTCCTCATCACCTGGTAGCCCCCGCCCCGGGTGCCGCAGGCCGCTTGAGCGGATGTGCGGTATCCCGTGGGCCCGATCGCGCACCCCCGCACGGACCAGGTACGGCTCCGCCGCGGGGACTACAGACCACGCAGCGCCTCGTACAGATCGTCGTAGACGCTCCAGCAGACGACGCCGCCGTCGTCGTTCAGGCTGCCCATGTACCAGTACCAGTCGTCGCCATCGGGGACCCTCACGATGCAGAGTTCACCGAACCCGAGGACAAGCGTGGGGTGCAGGACGTCGTCAGCGGCGTCGCAGTGCACGACCCTTCGATCCGGGCTGAGCACCTCGGCCCGGATGTCCCCGGAGACGTCCCGAATCCGTTGGAGCGTCCATCCGTCCGGCGGCTGGTGGGTTTCCATGCGGTCGATCGTCGCATGGGGAACGGTGCTGACGGCGGCCATCGGCACGGTGCCCGGGAGCTGCGGCCAGGACGACGTCGAGGAGGGCCCGTTGTCGATCCCGGCCTCATCGTCGGCCACGGGCCGGATCATGTGCGGGTGGACCTTCGCCGTCCCCTCGACGCGGTAGGCGCTGATCCCGTCCCGTACCGCGCGCAGGGGGTCCTCACCGTCCCGGTGGAACGGCGCGCCCCCCGATGCGGAAGGCCCGGAGGATCTCTCGGGTGGCGTTTCCGATGGGCCGAAGGGTCGCCCGGATCGCCCGGCCGATCGGCGCGAGTACGTGATTCCGGATCGGGACGAGCACGGCGCGCCACAGCCACGAGAGCGGGCGCACGATCAGGAAGTCGAACACCACGGTCGACACGCTCCCCGCGAACAACAGCGCCCCGATCAGTGCGTACACGATCGGCGCCAGCACATAGCGCCCGACCGGGGCCAGCACATAGCGGTACAGCAGTGCGCCGGGCTTGATCACGAGGTAGCGGATCAGGAACACGAGCGGTGGCCGCAGCAGCCGCTCCACGGCCCAGGCAATGGCGTTGCCGATCGGAACCAGTACATAGCGGGCGACGCCAGCCAGATTAGTGTCCCCGCGTTCGCGGGCGAAGGAGAGCCGGCCGCTGCGCTGTGGACAAGGGTCGTCCGGCTCATCCAGGGCATACGCGCAGGTCACCGACCAGCGTGATAGGCGACTCCTGTGATGTCATGTGCACGCACTTACTTGTATATAACAATAAGAGGAGGAGTAGATGCGAGCAGCAAGAAGCTTGCGGACACTCGCGGCGTCCATGACCCTCGCCTGTGCGGCGGCCCTGCTGGCGGCGCAGCCGGCGACGGGGGCCGTGCCCGTGACCGAGGTGCCGGCCCCGGCGGCGACTCCGGCGTTCACCCCCCAGGGGTTCGCCGACGAGGACTTCCGGATGCAGAGCGTCAGTTACCGGGCCGCCACCGACAATCTGGTGGCGACGACGCTGAAGAACCAGGCCAATCTGAACCGGGTCTTCACGGAGAAGATCGACAAGGACTCCGCGAACAACCCCGACCCCTGGCTGACGCTCCGGAAGATGCGCCCCTGCGCCGATCTGGAGGTGCAGGCCCTGCCCCCCCTTCATACGGTGAAGGAGGCCTACTGCTGGGGCAAGGGCCACGGCGATGACGTCTCCACGCAGTGGAACCCGCAGGGCATGAGCCACACGGGCACGGCGAACGGCGGCAAGGGAACCATCGAGGGCCGCTCCGCCCTCGCGGTCGCCTGGTACTACAACAACACGGATGATTCGAAGGGTGCGTGCGTCACGCACGACACACTGCGGCTGACCCTCATCGACGAGACGACGCAGGACTACCGCCATGTCCTTCTCGTCGCGCCGAAGAGCACCTCGGCGACCGAGACCGACTTCGCCCCGGTCCAGGGCCACGGCGGAGGGGTCGTCTGGTACGGCAGCAACATCTATGTGACGGACCGTGACAAGGGCATCCGGGTCTTCGACCTCAACTCGATGGCGAAGGTCGACGAATACGGCAAGGACCTCAAGACCGTCGGTGTGCGCACCGCCACGGTGGGAGGCGTGACCAAGAAGCTGAGCAGCGCCTGCGGCTACCCGTACGTCATTCCGCAGTCCCATCAGTACCAGCGTCCGGGCAACTGCAAGGTCGACGAGAGCGGAAACCGCCAGCCCGGAATCCTCTGCTACGACTGGCTCTCGCTGGACAAGACGGGCGGCGACGCCCACTTCAAGCTCGTCACCGGTGAATATCACACGAAGACCGGTGGGCGACTCGTGCGGTACAAGCTCAACCCCTGGAGCTCCACGACCACTCCGGGGCTGTTGAGCATGGAAGACATCACGGTGCAGGACGGCACGGCCACGAAGACGGTCAGCAGGACCGCGATCCACGACGCCTACCGCAACAACCGCTACAGCGGTGTTCAGGGCGCCATGACCTGGACCGACGGCCAGGGGCTGATGAACGTCGCCCTGAACAAGGGATGCGGCTCGACCCCCAGCGTCTTCGCCATGACCTCGACGGCGGATGTCCGGCCCACCTACACCCGCGGCTGCAAGATCGAGCGGCTGACCGAGACGACCGATCTCCAGCAGGGCAACTGGGCAGCCGGCACCCCCCAGGCGCTCAGCTACTGGCCCGTGCGGGGCGGGGCACAGGTCGACGAGATCTGGGGGCTGACCGAGAAGGTCTGTGAAACGACCTTCACGCCCAGCGCCAGAGAGCCGTTCGACGTCTGCCACCAGAGGGCCAAGAAGGACCCGGCGAAGTCCCTGCGCGTCATCTACGCGGTCGGCATCAATGACCCCGAGGTGCGCAAGCTCCACTGATCCACCCGCACCACCGCCCGTCTCCACCACCTGAGGTGGGCTGTCCCCGGTGCCGCTCCCGCTGCGAGCCGGGGCTGAGGGCCGGGCCGTCTTCAGGCCCGGCCCTCCGACGGGGTGAGAACGTCCTCGGCCGGCGGGCGGAACGCCCCGGCCGGCTTCCCGCCAGGGGACCGGGACGGAAGGCTCGTGGTCGGGCGGGCCTCGACGGAGGTTCGAGGAGTGGGCGGGGCGTTGACAGGAGGAGGGGCATCCGGAAGGGTCTGGGGGCATGCAGCCACTGGGTGACCTGCGGGTCCGTCTTGTGGAGCGCCGCCACGTCGACTTGGTCCGTGTCGCGAGCGCCATCTGTCGCCGCGTCTGACGCACACCGCCGCAACCTGAGGCTTCGCCGGCCTTCGGGTTGACCGCGTCCGTACCGCAGCTGCCCGTACCGCAGCTCCTCCGCACCCCGGCAACCCCGGTTCCCGGGTTCCCGTCGCCGCGCGGTGCCACGCATCCGCGCGGGCCCCGCCCGCACCCCTGTCCTGGAGCACCCCCTTGACCTCCTTCGACTCCTCCCTGTCCCGGCGCGCCTTCGGCGGTACCGCCGCCGGGGCCGTGGCGGCCCTCGGGCTGTCCGCCGCCGACGCCTCCGCCGACAGCGGCGGCGCCCCTCCCGCCGAACGCCCGTTCCGCGCGGCCCGCGCGACCGGCCGGGGTGCCCGCCGCCCCAATGTTCTGTTCATCCTGGGCGACGACCTGGGCTGGGCCGATCTCTCCTCCTATGGCGCCCCGGAGATCCGCACCCCCCATCTGGACCGGCTCGCCCGGCAGGGCGTACGGTTCACCGACGCGTACAGCGGCTCGGCGACCTGCTCGCCCACCCGGTTCAGCCTCTACACCGGCCGCTATCCGGGCCGTACGAGGGGAGGGCTCGCCGAGCCGATCGCGGACCGGTCGGTGGGGCTCGATCCCACCCATCCCACCCTCGCCTCGCTGCTGGGCGACGCCGGGTACCGGACCGCGCTCATCGGCAAGTGGCACTGCGGCTATCTGCCCGACCACAGCCCCACCCGCTCCGGCTGGGACGAGTTCTTCGGGAACTTCGGCGGGGCGCTGGAGTACTACTCCAAGCTGAGCTCCCGGGGCGAGTACGACCTCTACGAAGGCGACGCCGAATACCGCGACCTGCGCTACTACACCCGCATCCTGACCGAACGGGCCGTCGAGTACGTCAGCCGCGACCACGGGCGTACCCCATGGCTCCTCAACCTCAACTTCACCACCCCGCACTGGCCGTGGATCGCCGACGGCGACGAGGAGACCAGCGCCGAGATCGTCCGCCGTATCGAGGCGGGCGACCGGCGGGCGCTGTATCACCAGGACGGGGGCTCGCTCGCCAAGTACCGGCAGATGGTCGAGGACCTCGACCGCTCGGTCGGCAAGGTGCTCGCGGCGCTGAAGCGGTCCGGGCAGGAGGAGGACACCCTGGTCTTCTTCGCCAGCGACAACGGCGGCGAACGCTTCTCGTACAACTGGCCGCTCAGCGGCAACAAGGGTTCGCTGCTGGACGGTGGCATCCGGGTCCCCTCCATCCTGCGCTGGCCCGCGCGGATCGACGGCGGGCAGGTCAGCCGGGTCCCGGTGTACTCCCCCGACTGGACGGCGACCCTCCTGGAGGTCGGCGGGGCCCGGCCCCATCCGGCGTACCCGCTCGACGGTGTCAGCCTCGCGGGCTATCTGCTCCACGGCACCGGGGCGCCCGAGCGCGATCTGTTCTGGCGGGTCCGGGGGGAGCGGGCGCTGCGGCGCGGCGAGTGGAAGTACTACCGGGGCAAGGACGGCAGGGACCGCCTCTACCGGCTCTCGGAGGACATCCGCGAGCAGGCCGACAAGGCCTCCGTACGGCCGGAGCTGCTGACGGAGCTGAGGAGCGCGTGGGAGGGGATCGACCGGGGACTGCTGCCCTACCCCTCATGAGGGCCGGATCCGAGGGATCTCCGTGTGCCCAGGGCGTCTCCTCTCATTCGGCGTCCTGGCGGTCGGCTCGCCGATGGCCTCGACCCGCTTGTTCTGGAGGCGCGCCTTCAGGATCGCCGCGGTGATGCCTTTTCCTGCGGCCGGCTCGCCGGTGGGCCGCGACGCGGCAAGCGGGACCAAAATCCTGTCCGTGACCGAGTCCTCGGCTCCCAGGTTCGCCGCGCACCCCACACTGACCAGGTGAATCACCCGCTGCACGCCGCACGTTGCACGTCGGCGGGAGACCCGGTCCGTTCGGCGACCGCGCGGATTCGCCACCGCCGCACAGCGGCCCGGTGGTCCAGGTTCCAGGTCTCTCGTCGAACCAGGGTTGATCACCTGGTGGAGACAGTGGTCATGGGCGCTGAGCCCAGCGGGGAGGGGCAAGGTCGGATGCCTGGTCACACTCGCCTGGCCGGGTGGCCGTTCGCCGCCGACCGATGGTGGCCGGTGGGCTTGTTGCCGACAGGAAGCCGGCCGGCTTCGCGTGGGTGAGTTCGGTCCACCGGCCCCGTTCCTCCGCATGGGTGCCGGCCGCCGTCGCGGCAGCCACCCTCGTGGCCTCCTCGGGTGTGGGATCGCCGTCGCGGAAGAGCAGAGCGAGCGGCCAGGCCGGGGCACCGGGCCGACCGCCGTCGAACGGGTGCCAGTCCCAGGCCGTGTCGAACCTCCAGACCCGCCCATCGCGGTCGACGACCTCGTCGCCCGGGTCGAGGAAGGCATAGGGCCGGAAGAGCAGCTGGAGGCTGATCGGCTCACCGCCCGCCGGGTCGAAGGTGAACAGCGGCTCGTCGAAGTCCGGATCGGGGCTCTCTCCCTGCGGGAGGACCGCGAGGGAGGAGGCGGTCCGGGGGAGCATGCCGGTGACCCGGGGTGGATCGTAGTGATCGACCGACACCACGTGGACCACGGTCGGAGGGATACCCACCAGGCAGGTGTCACCCGCGTTCAGCGCCCCCGCCGCCGGCTCCGACCGGAAGTACAGCCACGCCCATTCGGCGGACTCGGGCGTCGGAAGCGCCATGCACCCGTTCCACCGGTAGCTTTCCGCCAGTGGGTCCACCTCCCGCCACGGCCAGCGGACGGAGGCGTAGGAAGGGGACACCTCCGCGACGGTGGCCTCGGCGAACGGGCACTCCAGCATCAGCACATCTCCCCGCCGATATCGGGCGGCCCCGCTGTCTGCGGCGTGCCGCCCCGCCCCGGGCACACCCGTCCGACTGTCGTCCACCGGCTCCTCCTTCAGCTCGGAACGATCATCACAGACGCCCGGAGCCCTCCATGGTCCGGGGCCGGGGCATCCGGCTTCACCCGGCACCCGCAAAAGATCACCTGCGAGTGGAAGCGCCCGCCCCGACAGGGCTGCGCACCCGGCAGGCAGCCGCCCGTAGCAGGGTCCGTGGCGGCGGGTACGGGCCGTCGCCACGGGGGTGGCGGGGCGACGCGAGAACGGCCCCGCGCGGGCGGGGCGGATCCCGTCATTCCGTCGCGGAGAGCGCCGGTGCGGGAACGACCCCCGCGCGGGCGGGGCGGATACTTCGTGACCTGGGCTGTTGTCACGTGATCATGTCGTTTTCCTTTACCTGCACCAAGACGATCCCCCTTTGCCACCGAGCCCTGGCAGTTGCACCGTACCCGTCGGGACTGGCCCTGCGCCGCCGGTTCATGGCAACCCCGCTCGTCGACGCCCCCGGATCCGCAGCCGTGCCCGGCACTGTCGCGCAGGACAGCCAGGAACGCTCGGCCCTCCGGTCCCGGCCGAGGACGGCAGGCAGGCCGAAGGGCTGGCCGGGTGGGGGACGCCGGTTACAGCGTCTGGGTGGTGAGGTCGTTGGGGACGGGCACGCTGAGGATGAGGTGCTGCCGTATCCCCAGACCCCGTACTCGGCTACCTGGCAGAGCAGCCGTCCGGACGGGGTGACGGTGATGGCACTGGCGAACGGGGTTCCCGGGGTGTACGCCCCGGGCGTCCTGTACACGGCGCGGTCGGAGTCGTGGGAGTCGTACCGGGTGAGGATACGGCCGAGGTCCGGGGCGAGGAGGGTGACCGAGGTGAGGACCGATGGCGGCAGGCGGCGCTGGGGGCACCCTGCGCAGGATGCCGCACCGGGTCGCCCGGGTGCTGGTGTCACTGGCCGGGGCCACTCGGGGCCATGGGCGTCCTCTCCGAGCTCCTCCCCCGCCTCCTCGCCGCTGTGGACACCGTCGCCGCCGTGCGGTCGGCGGCGCCCGCGCTGCCCAGGGGGATGACGAGCGGGCTGCCCGCCACGGGGTCCGTGATGATGGTGCAGGGGAGTCCGAAGACCTCTTCTACGAGTTCTCCGGTGATGATGTCCGAGGGCGCGCCCTCGGCGACGACGGTCCCGTCCTTCATGGCGATGACATGGGTTCCGTAACGTGCGGCCTGGTTGAGGTCGTGGAGGACCGCGACCAGGGTGCGGCCCTCCCGGTTGAGCCGGGTGAACAGCTCCAGCAGTTCGATCTGGTGGGCGATGTCGAGGAAGGTCGTCGGCTCGTCGAGCAGCAGCAGCGGGGTCTCCTGGGCGAGGACCATCGCCACCCACACCCGCTGGCGCTGCCCGCCGGAGAGTTCGTCGACCGGCCGGCCCGAGAGCGCGGTGATGTCGGTCGCCGCCATGGCCCGTACCACTGCGGCCTCGTCCTGGGCCGACCACTGTCTGATCAGCCGCTGGTGGGGGTGGCGGCCGCGGGCTATGAGGTCGGCGACGGTGATCCCGTCCGGGGCGAGCGAGGTCTGCGGGAGCAGGCCGAGTACCCGGGCCACTTCCTTGGAGCGGTACGAGGTGATGGCCTTTCCGTCCAGGACGACCTGGCCGGTGGTGGGTTTGAGCAGTTTGGCCAGACCCCGGAGGAGGGTGGACTTGCCGCAGGCGTTGGGGCCGACGATGACGGTGAACGATCCGTCGGGGATCCGGACGGACAGGTCCCGGGAGATGGTGCGGCTGTCGTAGCCGAGGGTGATGTTCTCGGCCCGCAGCCGGGCGGTGGGGATGTCGTTGGTGTGCATGGCCTTCGTGGTGTCGGTGGCCTTGGTGATGGGGGTGGCCTTCGTGCTCTGGGTGGTACGGCGGTTCTGGGCTCTGGTCATGTCCGGGTTCCTCGGGCGTTCGGTCGGGTCAGCCGGCCCGGCGGGCTTCGCGCACCAGCAGCCAGACGAAGTACAGTCCGCCGATCGAGACGGTCACGATGCCGACCGGCAGTTGGACCGGGGCGAAGAGACGCTGGCCGGTGAGATCGGCGAGGACGAGCAGAAAGGCCCCGAGCACGGCGGACGGCAGCAGGGCGACCGACGAGGAGCGGGTGACGCGCCGGGCGATCTGCGGTGCGACGAGGGAGATGAAGGCGATGGGGCCGGCCGAGGCGGTCACCAGCGCGGTGAGCGCGACTCCCAGGACGACCGCGACGAGCCGTACGGCGTCGGTACGGGTGCCGAGGGCGGCCGCCGCGTCGTCGCCGAGTTCGAGCTGCCGCATCGCGGGGCCGATCGCCAGGGCCAGCGGGACCAGTACGGCGAGGATGCCCAGGACCGGCCAGAGCTGGTCGTACCCCAGGCTGTTGAGGGAGCCGCCGCCCCAGACCGCGGCGAGCATGGCCTCCTCGATGTCCGTCCGCAGCAGCAGCCAGGTGTTGAACGCACCGAGCATGGCCGAGATCGCGATACCGACGATGATCAGCTGGAAGGCCTGCACGCCCCGGCGGTAGGCCAGGACGAAGACCAGGAACGCGGTGGCGATGCCGCCGAGCAGCGAGCCAGCGGCCACCTGGTAGTAGCCGCCGCCGCTCAGCAGCATGACGACGAGCGCGCCGGTGTAGGAGCCGGAGGAGAAGCCGATGATGTCGGGTGAGCCGAGCGGGTTCCGGCTGATGGACTGGAAGATCGCCCCGGCGATGGCCAGGGCCGCGCCGAAGAGCACGGCGAGCAGCGCCCGGGGAAGCCGCCACTCGATGATGATCTTCCTTGCGCCGGGCTCCCCGCCGCCGGTCAGGGTGCTGATCACCTCGCCGAGGGGAATCTCGTAGGTGCCGTACGCCAGGGAGATCAGCACGGCCGCGGCCGTGAGCAGGGCGAAGACCGTACAGGCGACGGCGGTGCGCGTGTCGATGCGGAGCGACCAGCGGGGGCCCCGGGAGACGAGGACGGTTCTGCCGAAGTCGACGGCCGGGCCGCTCACAGTCCGCTCGCCTTCTTGCGGCGTACGAGCAGGATGAGCACGGGGGCTCCGATGAACGCGGTCACGATACCGACCTGGAGTTCCTGGGGGGTGAGGACGACGCGGCCGACCGTGTCGGAGACGATCAGCAGAATCGGCGCGCAGACGATGGTGTACGGGATGATCCAGCGCTGGTCGGGTCCGACGAACCAGCGGACGACATGGGGCACCATCAGGCCGACGAAGCCGATGGGTCCGGCCGCGGCGGTGGCCGCTCCGGCGAGCAGGGTGACGGCGACGACCACCATGATCCGGGTGCGGCCGATGCCCGCACCCAGGGACCGGGCGAGGTCGTCGCCGAGGGCGATGGCGTTCAGGGAGCGGGCCGAGAGGAGGGCCAGGACCAGGCCCGCCGCGATGAAGGGGAGCACGGCCCGGAAGACGTCCCAGTCGCGGGCGGCGAGCGAGCCCGCCGCCCAGCCGCGCATCGCGTCGAGGACCTCGGGTCTCAGCAGGGCGACGGCGGCGGAGATCCCGGCCAGTACCGCGCTGAGGGCCACGCCGACGAGGGTCAGCTGGACGGGTGTCGCGCCGCCCCGGCCGGCCGATCCGAGGACGTACACCAGGGTAGTGGTGACGACGGCTCCCGCGAAGGACATGCCGAGGTACTGGCCGATCGAGGTGAGTCCGAGGAAGGCGACGCCAATGGTGACGGCGAATCCGGCGCCGGCGTTGACGCCGAGGATGCCGGGGTCGGCCAGCGGATTGCGGGTGAGTGCCTGGATGAGGGCTCCGGAGACGCCCAGGGCGGCCCCGACGATCAGTCCGAGGAAGGCGCGCGGCACCCGCAGGTCGCGCACGATGAAGGCGTCCTCGGAGCCGTCGTCGGCGGTCAGCGCCTGCCAGACGTCGGCGACGGGGATGGATTTGGCGCCGAAGGCGAGGCTCAGTACCAGGCACGCGCCCAGGACGGCGAGGGAGACGAGGAGTCCGAGGGTCCGTCCCGCGTTGGTGCTCACCAGCCCCGGGCGGCGCCGTCCGCCGTCCTCGCCGCCCGTGACGCCCGTGCCGGGCGTGCCGGGCGTGCCGGGCGTGCCGGATTTGCCGGATGGCGGGGCCGGGTCCGGTCCGGACCGCCCGGCGCGACCGGCGGCCTCTGTGGTGCTCATAGCCCGAGACGCTCCAGCTGCTTCTCGTAGAGGTCGCGACCGAGTTCCGCGTCGTCGGTACGGGTCCAGACGCTCTCCAGCCGGGCGACGGTCTCCTCGTCCAGGGCCTCGTACCGCCGGAGCCACTCCTCGTGCTTGAAGGTCCAGTAGCCGATCAC
This sequence comes from Streptomyces sp. NPDC000594, assembly GCF_040299965.1. NCBI lineage: Bacteria > Bacillati > Actinomycetota > Actinomycetes > Kitasatosporales > Streptomycetaceae > Streptomyces > Streptomyces sp. NPDC000594. The sequence continues at coordinate 76,051 of NZ_JBEPCY010000021.1, forward strand.
CTGGTACCACTCGGCGGGCAGCCGGAGTTCATGGCGGAGGTAGCGGCGGGCGACGCGGAGTTCGGTCGATTCACCGGCCACCCAGACATAGGTGCCGGGGGTGATGGTGAGTTCGCGCAGCGCCTCGGTGATGGCGCTGGGTCCGACGCCGTTCCCCCGGCCGGGGATCCAGCGCACATCGAGCCGCCGGGAGGGTCCGGTGAGTTCGAGGGTGTGGGAGGCGTCCGCGATCTCGACGACGGCGGTGGCCTCGGTCCCGGGGTCGAGCTGTTCGAGGAGGCGGCCCAGGGCGGGCAGACCGGTGGCGTCGGTGACGAAGATCTGGCGGGCCGCTCCGGCGGGCGGTTCGTAGAGCCGCCGGGGCGGGCCGAAGACGATCCGGTCGCCGGGCCGGGCCGCGTGCGCCCAGCCCGCCGCGCGGCCGTGACCGTGCAGGACGAAGTCGATGTCCACCTCGCCCGCCGCCGGGTCGAACCGGCGGATCGTGTAGGGCGCGACATGGGGGTAGCGGCCCTCGGGGTACTTCCAGCCGCCGTCCTCGCCGATCTCGGGCAGGACCGGTTCGGCTCCCGGCTCGGGGAAGTGGACGCGGACGTACTCGTCGCCGATCCGGGTCGAGGAGTAGGAGCGGAGTCTCTCGCTGTGGAGGGTGACCCTGGTCATCCCCGGGGAGAGCGCGCGCACCCCGGTGACTTCCGCGAGGACGTAGGGGGTGGTGTCGGTCATGCGCCGGCCTTGGCGTCGATCCGGGCGAGGAGGGTGTCGAGCGCGTCCAGGCTCGCCGTGCCCCATTCGAAGGAGGAGACCACGGCGGCGGGGATGTTCTCGAAGACGAGACCGTCCTTCACCGCGGGAAGGTTCTTCCACACCGTGTTCTTGGAGAGGGAGGTCACGAAGTCCTTGGCCCCGTAGGAGTGGATCAGGATGTCCGCGTTGGAGAGCTTGCCGATCTGTTCGAGCGACAGCCACTGGCTCACCGTGCCGGGCTCGCCCTTGTGCTCCCCTTCGGTGAAGGAACGGAACTGGGCGCCGACGGCGTCCCAGGAGGGGACGTAGAAGTGTCCGGCGGGGTAGGTGCCCCAGGTGGACTGGTCCTGGCCGTAGCCGAATACGGCGATCTTGTTCTTGGTCAGGATGTCCGCGTACTTGGTCTTGAGTTCGTCCGCGCGCTTCCTGAAGACCGTCTGCTGCCGCTTGCCCTCGTCGGCCTTGCCGACGGCCGCGGCGATCATGAGCGTACGGTCCTCCCAGGCGCCGACGCCGGAGGCGTCGAGCTGGACGACGGGGGCGATGCCCTGGAGCCGCTCCAGCTCGCCCTTCCGGAGGAAACGGGTCTCCGCGAAGATCATGTCCGGGTCCTGCTTCGCCACGGCTTCGACGTTCAGCTCGTAGTAGGTCCCGACCGTCGCCGCCTTCTTGAGGGCGTCGTGGTACTTCTTCGGGCGGAGATTGGGGTCGGGGTCGTCGAAGCCCTCGACGACCCCGATCGGGTTGACCCCGAGGTCGACCAGGGCGGCCGGGGAGTAGAAGTCGACGGAGACGATCCGCTGGGGATCGGCCGGGACCTCGACCTTTCCGGCGATGTCGGTGACCATGCGGGTCTTCACGCCGGAGTCCTTGGCCGCGTCCTTGCCGGAGTTCTGTGCCTCCGCCGAGCAGGAGCTGAGGGTCAGCACGGCGGCGACGCCCACGGCCGCCGCCGCGAGGGCTCTGCGGCGCGGGAGGCGGAAGGCGGGGGTGGTGCGGGGTGTCATCGGACTCCTTCGGGAACCCGTACAGGCGGTCGACAGACCGCCAATTCGGGCTTAGGGCAGGCTTACCTAAGTAAGGTAACCCAGTTCCCATCAGGGTATGGCGACACCTTGTTCCGGTTTCACGACACGGTGGGCCGGGGCAGGGGCACCGCCGGAGCCGGATCGTCGAGCCCGCTCACCGAGCGGAAGTACGCGGCGGGCGTATGACCCGTGACCTGGCGGAAGAGATCGATGAAGGTGCTCGGATTGGCGTAGCCGAGTCGGCGCGACACCGAGACCACCGGCTTGCCGGCCGCGATGTCGATCAGCGCGGACCGGACCCGGACGAGGATGCGCCACTGGGTGAGGCTGACGCCGGTGTCCCGCTGGAACCAGCGCATCAGGGTGCGGCCGCTCAGCCCCAGCTCCCTCGCCCACTCCTCCGTCGTACGGTCGTCCGCCGGATCGGCGATGATCCGCTCGGCGATCGAGCGCAGCTCCGGGGTCTTGGGCAGCGGGATGTCGAGCGAGGTGGCCTGGACCGGTCTGATGAGGTCCACCCCGACCTGCTGGAGCCGCAGCCGCTCCTCCTCCGGCATCGCCTCCCGCTGGTTGTGCAGCAGGATCTCGCGGAGCAGCCGGCTCATCGGAATGCCCGTGACGGTGTGCCAGGAGGTCCGGACGAGACCGGGATTGAGATAGGTGGCGTAGGTGACCGCGCCCGCGCTCGCCTTGACCCGGTGGGGCATGCCCGTGGGCAGCCAGATCCCCAGCGCGGGCGGGACGAGCCAGACATGCCCGGCCGCCTCGACCGTCACATTGCCGGTGCTCGACCAGAGCAGCTCCGGCTCGGGGTGGGACATCCGCTCCCACTCCATCGGCTCGCGCGCGGTGAAGGTGCTGGTGGTGAGCAGCCAGGGATCCTCGACCTGCCGTTCCCCGCCGGGCACATACGCGGTCCACTCGTCGGGCTCCAGCGTGGGCGCGCCCCAGAGGCGCACCGCCGAAACCTTTTGTCGCTTTACCGTCATAGCGTGTCACGTTACCTGCTTGTGTACCCGTCCCCGGCGTTCCTAGCGTGAGGCGGTGACCGCTCCCGACACCCGCCCCGCCCCCGATACGCGCCCCTCCCCCGATCCCCGCCCGGCCCCCGCGTCGCCGGGGCCGCAGCCGCCCGTACACCCCACCGGCGCACCCCGGCCCTTCCCTCCCGCCGGCGGCCCGGCGACCCCGGGAGCGCTGATCCGGCACGGATCCTTCGGGTCGGGACGCGGATGGCGGCTCGGCATCGCCGGCGCCGGATTCGCGGGCCACCAGGTCGCGGAGGCGATGGTCCCCGTCCTCATCGGCGTGGTGATCGACCGGGCCGTCCGCACCGGGGACACCGGCGCGCTGCTGGGCCTGCTCTCCGCGCTCGCCCTGCTGTTCGCCGTGCTGATCCTCTGTTGGCGGACGGGGTCCCTCCGCACCACGCGTGTCTACTCCTACGGAGAGCACGAGCTGCGGCTGCTGGCGGCGGACCGGGTCCTGCACCCCCGGGGCATGGCCACCCGGCGCGCGCCGGGCGATGTGCTCACCGTCGCCACCTCCGACGCGTCGAACGTCTCGGGCCTCGCCTGGGTCCTCGCCGAGCAGGGCGGCGCGCTCGCCGGGCTGCTCACGGCGGCGACCGCCCTGCTGCTGATCTCCTGGCAGCTCGCCGCCGTCGTCCTGGCGGTCGCGGCCGTCCAGTTGCTGGTGCTCCATCTCCTGAGCGGACCGCTGGAGCGACGGGTGTACGCCGAGCAGCGCGGCGCCGCCCGGGCGGGCGCGCTGGCGGCCGACTTCACCGGCGGGCTGCGGGTGCTCAAGGGCTTCGGGGCCGAGGGCACGGCGGCGGACCGCTACCGGGACGCCAGCCAGGACTCCGCGCGGGCGGCGCTGCGCCGGATCCGCTCCCTGGCGGACCTGTCCGCGCTGAACTCCGCGCTCTCCGGGGTCGCCCTGGCCGGGATCGCGCTGGTCGCGGGCTTCATGGCGCTGGACGGCTCGATCACGGTCGGGAACCTCGTCACCGCCGTGGGGCTCGCCCAGGTGGTCGCCGGGCCGATGGAGACCCTCGGGTTCCTGGGCGCGGCGGTCGCCTCCAAACGCGGCTCCGCCCGCAGACTGGCCGAACTCCTCTCGGTCCCCCACCGGTTCCCCGAGCCGTCCACGGCTCCCCCGGACGGGACCGCCGCCGCGCCGCAGGAGACCGCCGCCCCGCAGGACGGGCCTGCGGAGGGCCCCGCAGGGCGGCAGGACGGGCCCGCGGAGGGTCCCGCCGACGGTCCGCTCCTCACCCTGCGGCTGGGCGGGGATGCCGTCACCGCCGGGCCGGGCGAGGTCGTCGGCATCCGCGCCCACGGCGAGACCGCCCGGGAGCTGGCCGAGCTGATCTCCTGCCGCCGGGCCCCGGAGCCGGGCCGGTATCTGCTGCGCGGCCGCGACGTCGCGGGGCTCTCCCCCGACGAGGCGCGCCGTACCGTCTTCGCCCCGCCGCACGACTCCGTGGTGTTCACCGGCACCGTCGCCGACAATCTCGCCGCCAAGGCGGTGGACCCGGCCGCCCTCACCGCCTCCGGACTGGACGATGTGCTCACCCATCTGCCGGACGGAACCGCCTCCGAGGTCGGCGAACAGGGCCGGCTGCTCTCGGGCGGCCAGCGGCAGCGGCTGCTGCTCGCCCGGGCCCTGCACCAGCCGCAGCCCGTCCTCGTCCTGCACGAGCCGACCACTTCCGTCGACAGCGTCACCGAGGACCGCATCGCCCGTGCGCTGCGCGGGTTCGGCGGCCGGGCGATCGTCCTCATCACGACCAGCCCCGCGCTGCTCGACGTCTGCGACCGGGTCCACGAGGCCCCGGAACGGACCGAACCGGCGGCCGGGACGCACCAGGAACCGAAGCCGTCCGAACCGGCGGCCGGAACACACCAGAACCCGGAGCGGTCCGAACCGGCCGCCGGAACACACCAGGAGCCGGTGACCGCGCGATGACCACCACACCGACGGAGCTCCGGGACCGCACGGCGGCGGACGGCGCGGGACCGGCGCTGCTGCCCGTCGCCTCCGCCCGGGAGACCGCCCGCAGCACCCTTCGTCTCCTCTCTCCCCACCGGGCCCGTCTCGCCGGAACCGTCGTGGTGCTGCTCGCCGCCGCCGCGTCCGCGCTGGCGGCCCCCGCCCTGCTGGGCGTGATGGTCGACATCGTGATCGCGAAGCGGCCCCGGCACGAGCTGATCCCCCCGGCCGGCGGGGTGCTCGCGGCGGCACTGCTGAGCGCCGGCCTCGGCCGGTGGGGGCGGCTGCTGCTGGCCCGTACCGCGCAGCACGCCCTCGCCGAGCTGCGCGAGGACGTCTTCGCCACAGCGGTCGCCCAGCCCTCCGCCCTGGTCGAGAAGGCGGGGACGGGCGATCTCGTGTCCCGGGTCGCGGGCGACGCGGAGGCCGTCAACACCGTCATCGGACGGGTGCTGCCCGCCTTTGTCTCCGCGTTCCTCACCATCGCGCTGACCCTGATCGGGATCGGGGTGATCGACTGGCGGTTCGCCCTCGCGGTGCTGGCCGCCGCACCCCTCCAGTATCTGGCGCTGCGCCGCTTCCTGGCCCGGTCGGGTCCGGTGTACCGGGCGGTGCACAGCGCCGAGGCAGCCAGGAGTCAGGAGATCGTGGAGACCCTCAACGGCGCGGACACCGTGGCCGCCCTCCGGGGCCGGAGTCGGCGTCTCGCCCGGATCGCGGCCTCCTCCGAGCGCGCCATCGGCCATGAGTTGGACGCCGTACGGCTGCGCACCGGCTTCTACGGGCTGCTGAACGTCGCCGAGCTGATCGGTCTCGCGGCCGTGCTGGCGGTCGGCCACCGGCTGGTCATGGACTCCACCGTGAGCCTGGGCGCGGCCACCGCCGCCGCCCTCTACTTCCATCAGCTGTTCGGCCCGGTGGGAGTGCTCCTCTCGCAGGTCGACGAAGTCCAGGACGCCGGGGCGGGTCTGGCGCGTCTCGTCGGCGTCACCGCCCTGCCGAAGCCGCCCGCGCCCGACCCTTCGCCGACTCCCGGCCCGTCGCCCACGACTGCCCCTTCGCCGGATCCCGGCCCGTCCGGCGGCGGCCGGGTCGTCCTCGACCGCGTCTCGTACGGATACGGCCCCGGCCGGCTCGCGCTCGACCGGGTCTCGCTGACCGTCGAGCCCGGCGAGACCGTCGCGATCGTCGGGGCCAGCGGGGCCGGGAAGACGACGCTCGCCAAGCTCGTCGCCGGTGTACTGACCCCGGACAGCGGTGAGATCGTCATCGACGGCGCGCGGGCCGCGACACCGGCCGGGCGCGCCCGGACCGTCCTGGTGAGCCAGGAGGTCCATGTCTTCGACGGGACGGTCGCGGATGACCTGCGCCTCTTCGCCCCCGGCGCGGACGACGACCGCATCCGGGCGGCGGCCGCACGGCTCGGCGCGGACTGGATCGACGGGCTCCCCGCCGGACTCGACACCCCGGTCGGCGCGGGCGGCCATGAGCTGACCGCCGCGCGGGCGCAGCATCTGGCGCTGCTCCGGCTCGCCCTGGCCGCCCCCTCGGTCGCGGTCCTGGACGAGGCCACGGCGGAGGCGGGGAGCACGGACGCGGGTCTGCTCGACCGGGCGGCGGCGTCGGCGCTGTCCGGCCGTACCGCCATCGTGATCGCCCACCGGCTCAGCCAGGCCGCGCGGGCCGACCGTATCGTCGTCATGGAGGACGGCCGGGCCGTCGAGTCCGGTACGCATACGGAACTCGTACGGGCGCGGGGGCGGTACGCGCGGCTGTGGGAGGCGTGGGAGCGGAGCCGCTGAACGGGGTCTCCGTCGTCGATCCGCCGGCCGTACGGATCCTCGTGCCCGGTGCGGGCCTGCGGTTCAGCGCTCCGTGCGCAGGCCCTGGTATCAGGGCCCGGGATCACGCCGGGTCGGCGGCCCGGGGAGATCGCCGACGGTGATTCATGGACCGGCGCCTGTGTCGATCCCCCGTAAGTGGGACAGCGCTTTGAGCCGACATGCTCCCGGCCCGGCTGCGGCTGTCCTCGTCGCGACAGGTGGTCGAAGTCCAAACACCGATTCACTGGCTTGTTTGCCGGCGGGACAGGCATTCACCCGCCTGTGGGCCGATCCCATCGCGGAGGATGGCCGCCACTACCGGTTCGAGGAAGGGGAGTTCTCGGCATGGCGGATTGGGTGAAGGTCGCGGGCGGTCTCACGGCCATCTCGGCGGGGTCCAGGACGACGGTGTGGGGTGTGAACGCGGCGAGCGCCGTCTACCACTACACCAACTACGACGGCAGCCCCTGGATCAACATCCCCGGAGGCCTGAGCGACATCGGCGCCGCATCGGACGGCACGGTGTGGGGTGTCAACAGCGGGAACCAGATCTACCGGTACACCGGGGACCAGACCACGACGAACTGGGTGGGCATCAGCGGGAGCCTGGTCCGGATCGACGCGGGCTCCCGGACCAGTGTGTGGGGTGTGGACTCCGCCGGCGCCATCTACCGGTACACCAACCACGACGCCAACCCCTGGATCAAGATCCCCGGGGTGCTGAGTGACATCGGCGCGGGCGCCGACGGCACCGTGTGGGGTGTCAACGCCGGGAACCAGGTCTTCCGGTACACCGGCGACCAGGACAGCTCGAACGTGTGGAAGAGCGTCAGCGGCAGCCTCAAGCGCATCGCGGTGGGCTCCCGGACCAATGTGTGGGGCGTCGACCCGGCCGGCAGCATCTACCGGTACACCAACAACGACGCCGCCGGCGGCAACCCATGGATCAAGATCCCCGGCACCGCCACCGACATCGCCGCCGGCGCCGACGGCACCGCATGGCACATCAATACGGCTGGTGAGATCTACCGCTACACCGGCGACCAGCCCAGCTGACCCCGCCCCACCATCCATGCGGGTCCCCGGCCTGACCGGCCGGGGACCCGCACGTGTGTACCCCAGCGGTCTCGGCAGTGATCCCGGACAGAGCGACGGTGAGCACGCCGATCGCGTCCAGGGCGCCCTTCGCCGCCACCGCGCGCCAGGCGGTGGGTGTGACGACGTCGGCGGAGACAGCAGCCCGGCCCGGCGTGCTCACCGTGCCCGTCCGTCGGCGCCGCTGGAACCGCTCAACCTGCCCTGGCTCGACGGTAGTTCGGGCACATCGGCAGGGACCCGGGCACTGGTTTGGTCTAGACCAAGCAGGGTACGCTTCCGTCGCTGCCCGTGGCAGTCCCTACGGCCGGGGAGTCGATGCTCGACATGCTCACGCCTGCCCTGCCTTCGCGTGGGCGGGCATGAACCCCCGTACAGAAGTTCCCGCGAACACTCCTGTACGGGAGGGGCCGCCACGAGGACGCCGCCGTCGCGACCGGCCGCCGGGTCCCTCGGTGATCACCCACCAGCAGGTCGACCCACCGATCGCCCTATCGAGACGAGGTCCCATGAACCGACAGAAAGCCGCCACCCGCACGGTCACCGTGACCCTGCTCGCCACCGGCCTCGCCACCGGCCTCGCCGCCGGTCTCACCGCCGCCCCGGCAGCCGCCGCCCCCGCCGCCACCGGGGCCAAGGCCCGTATCACCGCCGACTGGGCGACCCAGTCGATCGTCTTCACCGCCGCGGCAGGACAGGCCAACAATCTCCATGTGATCCCCAGGGATCTCGGCGACGGGGTCCGCCGGATCGGCTTCCGCGACGCGGTCCCGCTTCAACCAGGCGACCACTGTGCGTACCTCGCACCCGGGGACGAGACCTATGTGGTCTGCGAACTGCCCACCGACAGCCCCCGGCCGGACCGGATCGACATCTTCCTGGGCGACCGTAACGACACGATCGCCACCAGCGACCCCGGGGTCGCCACCGTCCGCGGCGGACCGGGCGACGACGAGCTGCACGCCCACTCCGCGCACACCGTACGGGGCGACGCGGGGAACGACATGGTCATGGGGCGCGCGGTCCTGGACGGCGGCGACGGCATGGACCACCTGATGGGCGACGACAGCGACCAGCACCTGTGGGGTGGCCGGGGCCACGACATGATCGAGGCGTACGGGGGTGCGGACATCGTGCACGCCGGACCGGGCAACGACCACGCCATGGGCGGGGACGGCCACGACATTCTCCTCGGCGGCTCCGGCGACGACACACTGCACGGCGAGAACGGCGACGACCTGGTCAGCGGCGGCCCCGGGAAGGACACCCTCGACGGTGGCCCCGGCCGCGACGTCGTCCTCCGGTAAGCGCACCCCCGGGCCGCCCCCGGAGGCCCCGTCCCACCAGGCTCCGATCCCACCACAGCGGAGTGCGGGTGGCCTGGTGCCGGAGACGACGTGCACGGTAATATGCGGGAACGTGCAGCGTTCCGTCGTACGGCCCGGGTGCTTGGTGCCCTGGTCGGCCTGACGGGCCGTGAAACGAAGAAGGGCCCCCGCCCCGGCCGATACCGAAGCGGGAGCCCCGCGTACAGCCGAGGGCGTCGACCTGAGCCTCATGTATCGAGGCTCAGGTCAGCCCTTGAGCCACCTCCCGAGCTTCCATGCCGCTCGGACCAGAAGGTCCTCGACGCGCTGCCGGATCGATGGCTTCGGCTTTCCGCGACGCCCCATGGGCGCCTCCCCTCAGAACCGGCCGCCGGAAATCCCGGCCGACGACCCTTCCTTCGGACTCGGGCCGGGCCCCGAAGGGGCGGGACCCGGACATGTCCGTGAGGGGAGGCGCACCGCAGTGCGCCACCCGGCACACTACCCCCAACTGCCCTCTCGCCGCAGCGTGATCCATTGACTTTCCCGGGACATGGATCAGGTGTACCGGCGGTGCTGGCGCCTGCCGAAGGACGGCCGGGAGAGAGGTGTTGTCCGGTGCGGTCGGTCAGGTCTGGTTGGGCCGGGAGCGCCACATCTTCTCGCGTGCGTAGGCGCTCCAGTCCTCCGGTGGATATGTCGCCTGTGGTGCGGCGAGGGCGACGTCGATCGCGATGGCGGTCTCGCCGGGGAAGAAGGCGAGGTCCCGGATCATTTCCAGGGCCTGTACGGTCGCTTCGCCGAGCGGGCGGGCCATGCGGTCCGCGCCGGAGGGGACGCACATGGGCTTCAGCCGGGCCGATTCGAGTGCGCGGTCGGCTTCACGGGTGTAGCCGAGTGCGGCGTAGCCGGCGGCCAGAACGATCTTCTCGAACGTGCCGGACAGACCATGGGACATGTCCCTGATGCCGAGCAGTGTCTGCTGCGGGCTCCCGGCGTCGGTGATGTCTCCGCCGGGCGACGGACCGTACTGTTCCTCGAGGCGTGCGAGCTCGGAGCGGAGCAGGGAGCGTGCCTCCTGGAGCACACGGCCGATACGGGCCAACTCGGCCAGGTCAGGGAAGATCGACATCAGGCTTCCTCCTCAGCCATACGGCTTTCTCGGGGTGGGTGGTGATGCGGATCCCCTCCCACGCGGTGTCGTGGCCGGTGCCCGTGATCCCGGACCGGTGAACAGCGATCGTAGTCATTCGTGTGCTCACTGTTACGTTCTTCGCGGGATCTGGCCGAACGACGCACCTACCGACCGCCGCGCGCCCGAAGCCCGCGGCCTCAACCGTCCGGCCCGGTACGGGACGACCTCGCGCGCGCGGCGGCGAGCGCGCGCGGCGGCGAGCGGAAGCGGCGGCGAGCGGGCGCGGCGGTGAGCGGGCGCGGACCCTCAGGAGGCGGCCAGAGCGCCGGTCGCCAGGCCGAGTTCCCTCTCCGCGACGGTGCGGGCCAGATCCGCGATGGGGGCGGTACGGGTGTCGGCGCTGCTGTTGATGTAGACGCTGATCCCGTCGATCGCGACGAGGACGCGTATGGCCGCCGCCCGTGGATCGGCGCAGTGGAAGAGCCCCGCGTCCGTGCCCGTCGCGATGAGCTGTTCGATGCGGCGGCACCAGAGGGTCTCCGCCTCGATGACGTGGTCGCGGAGGACGGGGCGGTAGCGCGAGAGATGCCGTGCGTTCAGCCAGAGCTTGCTGACGTTGTCGAATTCGGTGCTCGCGATGAGGTGGAAGAAGCGCCGCAGGGTGCTCAGCGGGGTCTCATGGCCGGGGCCCGGGGGCCCCTCCGGGAGGAGGCCGTCGAGTTCGGCCCGGGTGGCGCTGGTGAACGCCTCCGCGACCAGGGTGTCGGCGGCGGGGAAGTAGTGGCTGACCAGTCCGGGCTGGACCCCGAGCGCGTCGGCGACCCGCCGCAGGGTGACGCACTCCAGTCCTTCGGTGAGACCGACCCGCGCGGCGGTGCCGACGATCTCGTGACGGCGCTCGGACGGAGCCTTGCGGGTTCGTGTGCCGGAATCCCTTGACGACATGGAGCGAATGTTATTGAGTGAGTGACCAATCGGCAATTGGCCGGGTGACCAATAACGATACGGCCGCGGAGAGCGCGGCCCGGTACGGCTTCCCGCCCCGCCACCCGGGAGCGCTTCCCGTACCCGTCGGACCGGCCCCCCGGGCGTACCGTGCCGATCCCCGATCTCGCGGTACGGGCGGTGCCCGCGCGCGGACCGGAGCACAGCACCTGTACAGGAGATCAACGTGCACGACACCCACACCGATGCCGGTGAACTCGCCGAATACGGCTACCGACAAGAGCTGAAACGGACCCTGTCCCCCTGGGCGGTGTTCGCGATCGGATTCGCGACGATCTCGCCCGTCGTCGGGGTGTACGCCGTCGTCCAGCTGGGATTCGTCTTCGCGGGCCCCGCGTGGATCTGGGCGGTCGTCGTCGCCTTCCTCGGACAGCTGCTGGTCGCCCTGGTCTACGCCGAGCTGTCCTCGCAGTTCCCGATCACGGGCGGCGTCTACCAGTGGGTGCGCAGGCTGGGCGGGCCACGGCTGGGCTGGCTGGTCGGCTGGATCTATCTGGCCTCCGCCGTGGCGTCCCTGACCACCGTGGCCTACCTGGGGGCGGGGTGGCTGCACATGCTCTTCGCCGACGGCGCGCTCTCGCCCGCCACCCATGTGCTCCTGGGTGTGCTCTTCGTCGCGGTGGCCCTCGGGATCAACCTCCTCGGCGTCAACCCGGTGAAGCACTTCCTCAACGCCGGGATCATCGCCGAGGGTGTCGCCTCGATCGCGGTGAGTGTGGTCCTGCTGGTCTTCGTGCACAACAACGGCTTCGGCATCCTCTTCGAGACGCTCGGAGCGGAATCGGCCTCGGGCGGCTCCGCGCTGGCGGGCTTCCTGACCGCGCTGGCGGTCGCCGGCTGGGCGTTCCTGGGGTTCGACGCGACCACCCAGGTGGCCGAGGAGACCGAACAGCCACGGCGCAGCGTCCCCAGGGCGCTCCTGCGCGCCTACCTCTTCGTCGCCCTCACGGTCCTGCTGACCGGGCTCGCCGTGACGCTCGCCCTGCGTGACCCCGGGGCCGCGGTCTCCGGCGCCCTCGCGGACCCGGTCTTCACCGCCGTCACCGACGGGCTGGGCGGCTGGAGCGAGAAGCCCTTCATCCTCCTCGTCCTGATCGCGTTCATCGCCTGCGCCATCTCGATCCAGACGTACATCGGCCGCGCCGTCTTCTCCTTCGCCCGCGACCGCCAGCTCCCCTTCTCGTCGAAGCTCGCCACCGTCGGGCCCCGCCAGATCCCGTACGTGTCGCTCATCGCGACGGCCGTACTCGCCTGCCTCGGGCTGCTCCTCGGGCTGAACGGCAACGCCGCCGCGACACTGATCGCGTTCGGCTCCGGCGGCTTCTACTTCATCTTCCTCAGCGTCGCGGTGGTGGCGCTGGTCGCCCGGCTGACCGGCCGCTGGAACCCCGGCGCGGGACAGTTCAGGCTGGGCCGGGCCGGCCTGGTGATCAATGGGCTCGCCGTCGTATGGCTGCTCTTCGAAGCCGTCAACATCGCCTGGCCCCGTGTCGAGCTGGCCCCGGCCGACGGCAGCTGGGTCCAGGTCTGGGCCGTGATCCTGGTCTTCTCCGTCCTCTTCGCCGCCGGTCTGCTCTATGTCCTGATCGCCAAGCCCCACACCAAGCTCCCCGCCACCGTGACCTCCCCTCCCGCCACCCCGACCCCGGCGTCGGCGTCGGCGTCGGCGTCGGCCCCGGACCAGAAGAAGGCGTCCTGATGTCGTCGAAAACCTCCCCCGCCATCGTCTTCGACCCCACCGAGGGGCTGCGCTCACGGGATGTCTCCCTCCGGGCAGCCGGGCCGGGCGAGGTCGAGATCGAGATACGCGCGGCGGGCGTATGCCACTCCGACCTGCATATCGTCACGGGCGACTGGCCGAGCGACCGCTCCCTCGTCCTCGGGCACGAGGCGGCCGGGGTGGTGACCGCGACCGGGCCCGGCGTCGCCTCCCTGGAGGCCGGTGACCACGTCGTCCTGTCCTGGTTCGCACCGTGCCGCCGCTGCCGCAGATGCGTCGCCGGGACGGCGTGGCTGTGCACCGGCACCAAGGCCGTCGCCAATACGCACCCCGACGGCACCACCCCGTTCACGGACGACCGGGGCGAGCCGGTCTGGCCCTACCTCGGGCTGGGCGCCTTCACCCGGCGCCTGGTCGTGCCGGAAGTGGCCGCCGTGAAGGTCCCGGACGAGCTTCCCTTCGGCATCGGCGCCCTCCTCGGCTGCTCCGTCACGACCGGCGTCGGCGCCGTCGTGAACACCGCGGGCGTCCGCCCCGGCGAATCCGCCGTGGTCATCGGCACCGGCGGGGTCGGACTCTCCATCGTGATGGGTCTGCGCCTGATCGGCGCCGACCCCATCATCGCCGTCGACCTCTCGCCCGAACGCCTCGCCACAGCCCGGCGGTTCGGCGCCACCCACACCCTCGACGGCGCCGCGACCGATGTCGCGGCCTGGTGCCAGCGGGAGTTCGGTGGGGTGGAGTACGCCTTCGAGGCGATCGGCAACCCCCGGATCATCGGTACGCTCCCGGACATGCTCGCCTCCGGTGGGGCGGCGGTCCTGGTGGGCATGGCGGCGACCGGCGCGACGGCCTCGTTCAACGCCTTCGACCTCGCCGACCAGGGCAAACGCATCCTCGGCTGCAACTACGGCTCCAGCATCGGGGAACTCGACATCCCGAAGCTGGCCCGCCTCTATCTGTCGGGTCAGCTCCCCCTGGACGACCTCGTCGGCCGTACCCGTCCCCTGAGTGAGGCGGCGGAGGCCTTCGACGACCTCCGGTCGAACACCGGCGTCCGGACGATCCTCGAACCGTAGGACACCCCGTCCGACCGGCCCGACCCGGCGCACACCCCGTACACCAGCGGCGGCCGCGGCCGTCCCCGACCACCCCAGGAGACATGATGTACGCCGTCACCGACCCGACCACCGGCGAGGTCACCGCCACCTGTCCGACCGCCACGGACGCCGAGGTGGCGGCGGCCGTCGAAGCCGCCCACACCGCCACCGCCTGGGGGCGCACCAGCACCGTGGCCGAGCGGGCGGCCCTGCTGCGGCGCCTCGGCGATCTGCACACCGAACGCCGGGCCGAGCTGGCCGCGGGCATCGTCCAGGAGATGGGCAAGCCGCTCCAGGAGGCCGAGGGCGAGATCGACTTCTGCGCCGACATCTACCACTACTACGCCGACCACGCCGGGGAGTTCCTCGCCGACGAACCCCTCGACGTCCGCTCCGGGCCCGGAACCGCCGTGATCCGGCGCGCCCCGGTCGGCGTACTCCTCGGCATCATGCCGTGGAACTTCCCGGCCTACCAGGTCGCCCGCTTCGCCGCCCCCAACCTGGCACTCGGCAACACCATCGTGCTCAAGCACGCGCCGCAGTGCCCGGCCACGGCCGCGCTCCTGGAGGCGCTCTTCGCCGAGGCGGGCTTCCCGGCCGGGGCCTACGTCAATGTCTACGCCACCAACGAGCAGATCGCCGGAGTCATCGCCGACCCCCGGGTCCAGGGGGTCTCCCTCACCGGCTCCGAACGGGCGGGCGCCGCCGTCGCGGAGATCGCCGGACGCCACCTCAAGAAGGTCGTCCTCGAACTCGGCGGCTCCGACCCCTTCATCCTCCTCTCCACCGATGACCTCGACGCCGCCGTCGACGCCGCCGTCGCCGCCCGCCTCGACAACACCGGCCAGGCGTGCAACGCCGCCAAGCGGTTCGTGGTCCTCGACCACCTCCACGACGCCTTCGTCGAGCGGTTCACCGCCGAACTGCTCGCGGGCCAGACCGGCGCACCGCTGTCGTCGGCCGCGGCGGCCGAGAACCTGGGCCGCCAGGTCGACGCGGCCGTGGCCCAGGGAGCCACCCTGCACACCACCGGCGAACGGTACGGCGCCCACTTCCCCGCCGGCGTCCTGACCGGTCTCACCACCGCCCACCCGGCGGCCCGGGAGGAACTCTTCGGCCCGGTCGCGATGGTCTTCGCCGCCACCGACGAGGAGGACGCCGTACGGATAGCCAACGACACCCCCTACGGCCTCGGCTCCTACCTCTTCACCACCGACCCGGCCCAGGCCAGGCGTGTCGCCGACCGGATCGAGGCCGGGATGGTCTTCGTCAACGGCGTCGGCGCCGAGGGGGCCGAACTGCCCTTCGGCGGCATCAAGCGCTCCGGGTTCGGCCGGGAACTCGGACGGCCCGGGATCGAGGAGTTCGTCAACAAGAAGCTCATCCGGACCGTCGCCTGACGATGGCTGTACGGGGGCGGGGGCGTCCCGCCGTGGCCCTCACCGGGCCGCGCGGGGCCCGGTCCCGCCGCGCCCGCTGGGTCGCCGGGCCCGCTGGGTCGCCGGGCCCGCTCCACTGTTGCGTCCAGGACGCATGTGCTGAGGCATCGCACCTGGTCAGAGGGGGTATGACGGTGGTAGCCGCAACCGGTTCGGTGTGCCACGGTGGGGCCATGGAGGAGAGTCGGCACACCCCCGCGCACGATCACCACCATCATCCGGGCCGTGGGCACGGCGGTCCGGGGCACCGGCACGAAGGCGGGGCATCCCGCGCGGCCAGGGTGCGGGACCGGATCGTCCATCTGGCCCGGCCGCACCGTCATGACACCGGCGACAAGGTCGACGCGGCGATGGAGACCTCCCGCGAGGGGATGCGGACCCTGTGGATCTCCCTGGCCGTCCTCGGGCTGACGACCGCGGTCCAGGCGGTGATCGTGGTCCTGTCGGGGTCGGTGGCGCTGCTCGGCGACACGGTCCACAATGCCGCCGACGCGCTGACCGCCGTCCCGCTGGGGATCGCCTTCCTGCTGGGACGGCGGGCGGCGAACCGCCGCTACACCTACGGCTACGGCCGCGCGGAGGACCTCGCCGGGATCGTCATCGTGGCCACGATCGGCGCGTCCGCGGCGGTGGCCGCCTGGGTCGCGGTCGACCGGCTCCTCGACCCCCGCGACATCACCCATCTGTGGGCGGTGGCCGGCGCGGCGGTGACCGGGTTCATCGGCAACGAGTGGGTCGCCCGCTACCGCATCCGCACCGGCCGGAAGATCGGGTCCGCCGCGCTGGTCGCCGACGGGCTGCACGCCCGCACCGACGGATTCACCTCCCTCGCCGTCCTCCTGGGAGCCGGGGGCGCGGCGGTGGGCTGGCGGGCGGCCGACCCGGTCGTCGGCCTGCTGATCACGGTCGCGATCCTGTTCGTCCTCAAGGACGCCGCCCGCGAGGTCTACCGCAGGCTGATGGACTCGGTCGACCCCGCCCTCGTCGCCACAGCGGAGGAGGCTCTGAGCCAGGTGGCAGGGGTGCGGGGAACCGGGCAGGTGCGGATGCGGTGGATCGGGCACGCCCTTCGGGCCGAGACCGACATCGTCGTCGACCCGCATCTGACCGTCGTCCAGGCGCATCGCATCGCGGTCGCCGCGGAGCACGCCCTGATCCACGCGGTCCCGAGGCTGACGGCCGCGACCGTACACACCGATCACACCGCCGCCGGGAGTGATCCGCACGCGGTCCTCGCCCACCACGGCGAGCGGCCGGGGCCGGTGTCCGGGGTGGTTGTCGGTGACGGCTGAGGCATCCGGGAGCCCGAGGCGCTCTCCGGGGCCGGGCACCGAGGTGTGACGGGGCCATTACGCGGTGATAGCGCCGAGTCGGTCAGCGGCGGCCGGCCGCCAGCAGCACCATGAGGGGTACCAGTCGGTGCGGCGGCACCCGGTAGTGGCCCCGGCCCGCCGGCTGGAGCCAGCCCGCCGAGACCAGTTGGCGCAGATGGTGATAGATCTGACCGGTCGTGCCCAGCCCGTCCAGCCCGGTCAGTTCCGCCACGGTGGTACGCCCCTCCAGCAGTGCGTGGATCACCAGCAGCCGCACCGGCTGCCCCAGGGCCGCGAAGACTTCCGCGAGTTCGGCCCAGTCGGTGCCGAGCAGTGAGTCGACCGGGGCGAATCCCTGCCACTCCGTCAGTTCACCGCCGTTGCGCGTGACCGAGCCGACGTACAGGACGCCGCCCTGTGCCGCGCCCAGTTCCGCCAGCTCCGCACGGAGTCGTTTGAGCGCCCAGTAGCCGTCCGGCAGTTCACCGCCGGGCTGCTCGGGGGGCGCTTCCTCGTTCGGGTCCAGCCGTCTCTCCAGCAGGGCGAGACGGCGGCTCAACTCGGCGACCTGCGCGGACAGTTCATCCGTCGGCTTCGGGGATGCGCTCGGGTCTTCACTCATCTTCAAAGAGTACGCACTTACGTGATTCCTATGTTGTCAGTAGAGTGATCACCTCCGGTTCCAGACGAGTTGGAGGGTGCGTGACCGATCACGCCACGCGAAGAGGCCCCGCGCCCATGGCGGTGAGCGCCGCGGCCTGGTTCCTGCCGGAGCCGGAGGTGTCGGTCGCGGATCTGCCGGTGCCGGACGGGACCGAGCGCCATACCGTCGGCCGACTGGGCATCGACACCATCCGCGCCGACGACCGGATGGACGCGGTGCAGCTCGGCGAGTGCGCCGCCCGTCGGGTACTGGAGCGGGCCGGAGCGGACGCCGGGGAGCTGGGCGCGCTGATCGTGGTGGAGTCCCGGGCCCCTGACACGTTCCTCAGCTCCGAGGCGACGCGGCTTCAGCGGCTGCTCGGGGCCGACGCGGCGCTGACCTTCACCGTGGGCGGCCTCGGGTGCGTCTCCATCACCCCCGCCCTGTTCGCGGCACGCGGGCTGTTGGCCGCCGACCCCGATCTGGGGGATGTGCTGGTCGTCCATGGCAGCAAACCGGTCTCGTCGGTGCGGTACCGCCATCCCGTGACGGTCAGCGGCGACGGCGGCCAGGCGCTGTTGCTGTCGCGCGGCGGCCCGGTCCGGATCCTCGACATCGCCCAGCGGAGCAACGGTCAGCACTGGAACCTCTTCCACGTCAAGTACCGGGACCGGCCCACCGCGCAGTGGCGGGAGGAGTGCGAGGACCCGTCCGTCTACTCCTTCCGGCTCGCGATCGAGACCCGGAACGCGCTGTCCGGACTGCTGGCGGAGGTGCTGGAGCGCAACGGCCTGGGGAAGGGGGACATCCGGGGCCATCTCAGCCACAACCTGTCGGCGGGCAGCCTCGCCTTCACCGAGGACGCCCTCGGAATCGGTCTGCTGCCCGTCTGCCGCGAGAATCTGCGGCGGTACGGGCACCTCGGCCCCAACGATGTCTTTCTCAATCTCTACACGGCGCTGGAGCGCGGCGAGCTGGCCCCCGGCGACCACGTCGTGCTGATCAACGCGAGCCCGGTGGCCGCCTGGAGCGTGGTGCTCGTCCGGATAGGACCACAGGAGGCCGTGGTGTGAACGGGCATGGCCGAGTGAACGGTGAGGAGATCACGGTGGTGCACAGTCCTGCTCAGAACCGCCCTGCCGACCTGGCCGGACCGCCTGCGGCGGACCCCGGTGCGGGGGCGCCGGTGCTGGCCCGGTTCCGATGGCAGGCCGCCCGGTCCCCGGAGGCGACCGCGCTGATCGTCGGGGGAGAGACGGTCAGCTACCGCCGGCTCGACCTCGCGTCGGCGGGCCTCGCCCGGTTGTTGCGGCAGTACGGCGCGCGGCCCGGCCGGGTTGTCTGCATCCGGATCGAGCAGAGTGCCCTCGCCGTGGTCGCGGTGCTCGCCGCCCTGCGTACCGGCGCGGCCTGGGCCGCCCTTGAACCCGACCTTCCGGCCGTCCGGGTGCGGGCGTTGCTCCAGGACACCGATTGCGCGGTGGTGCTCGGTTCGTCCGACGACCCGGCGACAGCCGCGTTCATCGGTTCGGCGGCTTCCGCCGTCACCCCGTTCGCCGACCCGCCGCAGGTGCCGGTCACCGGCCCGCCACAGGTGCTGGACGCCGCCGGGCTCACCGTGGGCGGCCTGGCCCTGGCCGGGGCCGATGCGGCGCGGGAGCCGGACACCTCGGTCCCCGAGGGGGCGCCCGCCTATGTCGTCTACACCTCGGGTTCGACCGGGGCCCCCAAGGGGGTCATGGTCAGCCGGGCGCAGCTGGCCGCCTCCATCGCCGGCCGGGCCGAGGTCTACGGTGTCGAGCCGTCCGTTTATCTCATGGTCATGCGGCTGTCGTTCGACGGCATGCTCGGTGGGATGTTCTGGTCGTTCTGCCACGGCCACACCTTGCTGCTTCCCGATGTGCGGGAGCTGACGCGGGTACGGGAGCTGGCCGCGCTCGCGGGCCGGTACCGGGCCACGCATCTGATTGTCGTCCCCTCCTACTACCGGGGGCTGCTGGCGGAGTCCGCGTCCTTCGGGGATGCGCTGCGGCTGGTGGTGACCGCCGGGGAGGCGTGCACCCCTGAGCTGGTGCGCGCGCACCACGCGCGGTTACCCGGGGTGCGGCTGGCCAATGAGTACGGTCCCACCGAGGCGACCATCTCCTGCACCGTCGAACCCGCGGTCGATCCGGCCTGGGACGAGGTCCCCATCGGCCGTCCCTGGCCCGGTGCCACGGCCTGGGTGCTGGACGAGCGGCTGCGCCGGGTTCCGGCCGGGGTGGTCGGCGAACTCTATGTCGGTGGCGCGTTCGTGGCCCTGGGGTACGCGGCGCAGCCCGGCCGGACGGCCGAGCGTTTTGTCGCCGATCCGTTCGGGCCGCCGGGTGCGCGGCTCTACCGTACCGGCGATCTCGTCCATACCGATGGGGCTGGGGCGCTGCACTTCGACGGCCGGTCGGATCTTCAGGTGAAGGTCCGCGGCATCCGGATCGAACCCGGTGAGGTCGAGAGTGTTCTGGAGGGTCACCCGGCCGTCGGTCAGGCCGTGGTGCTCGCCGATCCGGCTGCCGGGGGTGAACCGTCGCTGATGGCGTTCGTCCTGGTCGCGAGTGGCGGCACGCTGCCTGCCGCTGCCGCGTTGCGCGCGCACTGTCTGGACCGTCTGGTGCCGCAGGCGGTGCCGGTGCGTTTTGTCCCGGTCGCCCGGATGCCGCTCACCACCAGTGGCAAGGCCGATCGGGCCGCGCTGCGGGAGATGGCGCGCGGTGGCGCCGCGGGGGGTCCTGCCGCCGGTGGGGGCTTCGCACCCGGTGGTGGGGAGCACTGGACCGCTGGGCGGCGTGCCGTCGGCGAGATCTGGGCCGCCGTGCTGCGGCACGGGGAGAGCGGCCCGGACGACAACTTCTTCGCGGTCGGCGGCAGCTCGCTCAAAGTCATCGACCTGCATGACCGGTTGAGCCGGCGCTGGCCCGGTGTGCTGCGCATCGGCGAGCTGTTCGATCTCATCACCATCGCCACTCAGGCGGATGCGATCGAGGCCCGGCTCGATGCCGGTGACCGGCGAACGGACCCCCGGCCCCCGACCGCGTACGAGCTGTGAAGGCGGCGTGCTGCATGAACGGAATGCCGATATGGCTGATATAGCGGAAATAGCTGACATGAATGTGAGCGATGGAAGGGAGCAGGGTCAGGCCCCGATCAGGGAACAGGGTCAGGCCCCGATCGCGGTGATCGGTATCGCGACCCGTTTCCCGCAGGCGGACAGTCTTGATGCCTTCCGGGCCAATCTGCTCGCCGGTGTCGACTCGGTACGTCCCATCCCGCCCGAGCGGATCGCGGCAACCGGTCTGGATCCGACCGTGGACTATCCCGAGCTGGGCTATCTGGACCGGATCGATCTCTTCGACCATGAGCACTTCGGGATGTCCCGGCGTGAGGCGGAGGTGACCGACCCCCAGCACCGGCTGGCGCTCCAGCTCACCCATGAGGCCCTGGAGCACGCCGGATACGCGCCCGCCGCGCTGCGGGGCAGCGAGACCGCCGTGGTGTTCAGTTCGCCCAGTAACGGCTATGCCCCGCTCGTCCGTGAGCAGGGCACGCTCAGCATGATCGGCAACGTCCCCTGTGGGCTGCCCGCCCGGGTCTCCCATCTCTTCGGGCTGACCGGTCCGTGTTACGGGGTGGACACCGGCTGCAATGGTTCGCTCGTCGCCGTTCATCAGGCCTGTCGTGAGCTGCGTGACGGGGAGGCCCGGTACGCGGTGGTCGGCGGAGTCAGTCTGCGCCATGTCATCGCGCCCGCCGCCACGGTCGCCGCGTTCCCCGGTATCAGTTCGCCCACCGCCCGTTCCCGCGCCTTCGACCGGGCGGCGGACGGCGCGGGGGGCGGTGAAGGGGGCGCGGTGCTGCTGCTCACCACGCTGGACCGGGCTCTCGCCGAGGGTGCGACCGTCCATGCGGTGATCCGTGGCAGTGCCGTGGTCCACAACGGCCGGCACTCCGCCACCATCGCCACGCCCAGCGCCCGCTCCCAGGCCGCGGTCATCCGCAAGGCGTGGCGCAGCGCCGCCCTGGACATCCGTACCGCCGGTTATGTCGAGACGCACGGTTCCGGCACCCGGCTCGGTGACGCCGTCGAGGCGGAGGGGCTGGCGCTGGCCCGTCCGGGCGGCGGGCCGGTGCTCGCCGTCGGGTCGGTGAAGACCAACCTCGGGCATCTGGACCATGCCGCTGGGGTCGCCGGACTGGTGAAGGCCATCCTCAGTGTGCGGTACGGCGAGCTGTATCCGTCGTTGCACTTCGAGCGGGCCGCCGATGAGGTCGATCTCGACGGGGCCCGGCTGGAGGTGGTGACCTCGGTACGGCCCTGGCGGGACGGGGTGCGCCGGGCGGGTGTCAGCTCGTTCAGCCTCGGGGGCGTCAATGCCCACTGTGTGGTGGAGCAGCCGCCGTCGCCGCCGGGGCCCGCCGACGCCGGGGAGGGTCCGGCGCGGCTGGTCGGGGTCTCCGCGCGTACTCCGGCCGATCTCGTCGCGCTGTGCGAGCGGCTCTCCCTCGAACTGCGGGGCAGTACCCGGCCGCTGGCCGATGTGGTCCGTACCTTGAACGAGGGGCGGGACCATCAGTCCCACCGGGCGGGTCTGGTCGCCCGCAGCACCGCCGGTCTCGCGCTCCGGCTGGCCGCCGAGGCCACCTGGCGGCGGCCGGACGTGGCGGCGGAGCCGGAGCCGGTGGTGCGGCGGGCCGGACGCGGCCCCGCTGTGCCCCGGGTGGTGTTCCTGCTCTCGCAGGACGCGGAACCGGAACGGACGGTGCCGTCGGTGCCGCTCCCGGCGGCCCTGCCGGTGCCGGACGACCGGGCCGCGACGGTACGGGGCCAGCTCACCGCGTATGCCCGGTTCGTTCGAGCCGGGGTACTGCCCGAGACGATGATCAGCTCGGGGGTCTCGCGCTATGCGGCCCGTCATCTCCGGGGAACCCTGTCGGCGGCCGACACGACGGCGCTGGAGCGGGTGGGCAGCGGCCTGGACCCGGCGGTGGCCGGGGAGCCCGTCCGGCGGGACCGGCTGCGTGCGGCCGCCGGTGAGCTGCTGGCGTCCGGCCCGGTGGTCTTTGTCGAGCTGGGTGCGGGCGGGGAGATCGGCACCCTGCTGACGGAGATCCTCGCGGACCGTCCGGACGCCACGGTGCTCACCCTGGACGGAGGGACGGACGAGGTGCTCGGCCGCCTCTACGAACGAGGTCTGGACCTCGACTGGCCGGCCCTGACGGGACCCGGGGGGCCGGGTCGCCGGGTGCCGCTGCCCGGCCGGCGGTTCCACGAGGTCCGCTGCTGGGCGTGGCCGGAGGGGGAGGTGGTGCGCTGGGCGGGTCCGGAGACGGCCGTTCCGGTGCGCCCGGCCCCCGCTGACCCCGTGTCCTTACCGGCTCCCGCCGCCGACCCCAAGTCCTTACCGGCTCCCGCCGCCCCCGTACCCGTACCGGCTCCCGTACCGGCTTCCGCCCCCGTACCCGTATCCGTACCGGTATCCGCCGCCGCCCCCGTACCCGTATCCGTATCCGTATCCGCAGGGCGGCCGACGGCTCGGGAGGCGGCCACCGGGGGGCCGGTGCTGACCGGTGCCGGGAGTGTGCCGCCGGGCCCGGGGGCCGTGCTGAGCCGGCTTCAGGAGTCACTCAGGGAACTTCTGCACGCCGACCGGGTGGCCGACGACGACGACTACTTCGCCATCGGCGGGAATTCCGTCATCGCTCTCCAGCTCGTCCAGGACATGGAACAGCGCTACGGTGTCCGCCTCAAGCTGGTCGACGTCTACGACCACCCCGTCGTGAGCGAGCTTGCCGCCGCGGTGGCCGCCCTGCTGCCCCGCCCGGCTGGCGGTGAGCCGTCACCGGGCCGGCCGGCCGCCGACGGGGCGCTCCCTCCGGTCCGCCCGGGCCCGGAACTCGTGCTGTCGTACGGGCAGGAGCGCATGTGGTTCCATCACCAGCTCGACCCCACCACCACCCTCTACAACCTGCCCGGGGTCTCCCGGCACCGGGGACCGCTGGACATCGAGGCGCTCCGGCTGGCCTGGGAGGATCTCGCCGCGCGGCATGAGGCGCTGCGGGCCAACTTCGTCGAGGAGGACGGCCGGCCGCGTCTGGTCGTCCGCCCCGGGCTGGGCGACTTCTTCCGGTACGAGGATGTCTCCGCCGATCCGTCGCCCGAGGAGGGGGCCCGCGCCGCCGTCAGGGCCGGGACCGAGTGGGTCTTCGACCTCGCCAAGGATCCGCTGGTGCGGGTGACCGTGGTGCGCCGCGCGCCCGACGACCATCTCTTCTGCTGGGTGATGCATCACGCCGTCAATGACGGCTGGGCGCCCCAGATCCAGATGACGGAGCTGCTCGCCTTCTACGCGGCCCGCCGCGAGGGGCGGGTGCACCGGCCGGAGCCGCTGCCGGTGCAGTACCGGGACTATGCCCGCTGGCAGCGGGAACTGCTGGCGGGCTCGTATCTCGACGGGGAGCTGGCGTACTGGCGCGAGCGGCTCGGTGACCCGCCCGCGCTCGCCCTGCCGACCGACCGGCCGCGTCCCGCCCGGATGGACTTCGCCGGAGCGTCGCACGGTTTCACCATCCCCGCCGAGCTGGTCAACCGGCTGCGGGCACTCGCCGGGCGGGAGACCTCCACGCTCTTCATGGTGCTGCTCACCGGGCTGACCGCGCTGCTCTCGCGCTGGTCGGGGCAGCGGGACATCGTGATCGGCACGCCGACCATCGGGCGCAGCCGCCCCGAGCTGTGGGGGCTGCTCGGCTTCTTCAACAACACCGTCGCCCTGCGCTCGGATCTCTCCGGCGATCCGACCTTCCGGGAACTGCTGCGCCAGGTCCGGGGGGTGGTGCTCGGCGCGCTCGATCATCAGGAGATCCCGTTCGACAGGATCGTCCGGGAGGTCGCGCCGCTGCGGGACCCGGCCCGGAACCCGATCTTCGATGTGATGTACGTCCATCAGACGCTCCCCGCCGACGTCCGCTTCGGGGAGGATCTGTCCGCCCCGGTGGGACAGGAGGACAGCGGCCCGTACTTCCCGGGGCTGCCGCCCGGCACGGCCAAGTTCGACATCACCGTGGTGGTGGCGGAGCAGGCGGGTGAGGAATCGCTCGATGTGGTGGTCGAGTACGCGACCCAGTTGTTCGACGCGGGGACGGTGGCGGAGCTGTGCGCTTCGCTGCTGGACCTGCTGAACCGGGTCGTGGCGGATGAGGACATCCGGTACGGGGAACTGCCCGCCCGGCCCCCCGCGTCGGCCGCGCCCGGGTCGGCTGGGCCCGAGCGGGTGCCGACTGGGCCCGAACGGCTGCTGGCGGAGACCGAGCGGGTCGCGGCCGGGTCCGCCGCAGCGCCGGTGGCCGAGCGGACCGTCCCCGAACGGCCGGACACCCCGGCCCACCCGGGTGGGCCGCTCGCCCACTGGCGGGAGGCACTGGCCGGGCTGCGCGCCGTGGAACTCCCCGTCGACCGGGCGCGTACCGCGGGTGGCGACGGCGCGGGCGCCGGGCCCGCGGTCCACACCGTCCGGATCCCGACGGACCTCGCGGCCGGGCTGATCCGCGACGGCGCCCAAGAGCGGCTGCTCGGTACCCTCGCGGCCCTGCTCGGTCTGCGCTCCGAAGCCGGTGAGACGGTGATCGGGTTCACCGGGGCGGACCGATCCGCCCCCGCCCTGCCGCTGCGGATCGACCTCTCCGACGCCCCTTCGTCCGACGTCCTCACCGCCCGGGTACGGGAGGTGACCGCCGCCGCGCTCGCGCATCGGGGGGTCTCGCCCGACGACATCGCGCGGGCCGCCGGACTGCCCCGGGAGCCCGGCCGATCCCCGCTGTTCGACGTCGTCCACACCCACCGCCGTGTCCCGGCCGGTTCCGGCCCGGCGGCCGGACCCCCGGCCCCGCCCACCGGCCCGGCCCGCCCCGATCTGGCCTGGTCCGTGGTCGAGGGGCCCGGACCGGACGAACTGCGGGTGTCGGTGGAGTACCGCACCGACCTGTTCGACGGCGGGACCGTGGAGTCCCTCACCGCCGATCTGATCGCCCTGCTGCGCTCCGCCGACCGCGAGCCGTCGGTGCCCCTGGCCCGGCTCTGGTTCACCGCGCCGGAGGACCGCGCCGGCCGGGTCGCGGGAGGCGGCGTCGGACGCGAGACGGACCACGGATCACCCCACTGCCCGGCACCAGGAAACGAACCCGTCCTACGGGGAGGAGCGAACCATGGCTGACCATCACAGCACGCGCGCCGGGACGACCACGGTGGGACGGGACGTCCGGAGCGGATCCGCCCCGGACGGCTCCGTGCCGTATGCCGCGGAGGTCGTGGAGATCCACGGCCCGCTGGATGTCGCGCTGTTCGAGCGGACCGCCGCCCGGCTCGTCCAGGAGGCCGACGCCCTGCGACGGACCGTACCCACGGCGGGCAGCGGCCCGGACGCTCTGGAGATCGCCGACACACTGCCGCTGACCAGGGTGGACGTCGGCGCGGAGCCCGATCCCGCCGCCGCCGCCGAGGCATGGGTACGGGCCGAACTCGCCCGCCCCGCCCGGCCGGGCCGGACCGGGTCGGCGCAGACCCTGATCCGGCTCTCCGCCGACCGGCACCAGTGGCTGCACCGCCACCACCGCCCGTTCGTCGACGGCTTCGGCTGCTCGCTGGTCAGCCGCCGGGGCGCCGAGATCTACACCGCGCTCGCCGAGGGCCGCTCACCGGACGACACCGCCCTCCCGCCGTCGTCGTCGCTCGCCGCGGCGGAGGCCGCCTACCGGGCGTCCGGGGAACCGGAGCGGGACCGTGCCTTCTGGCAGGAGGCCCTCGCCGGGCGGGCGGAACCGGTGACCCTCGCCCGGGACCCCGACCCCGCCTCCGCGTCCGACGGTCCGGACGGGACCCCGGGCCCGGTCGTGCTCACCGCGGCCGACACCGATCGGGTGCGCGCGGCGGCCCGCTACAGCGGCACCCGTTCCCGGGCCGTGCTGCTGGCCGCCGTGGCCGCGTACACCCACCGGCTCACCGACGGTACGGGCGTGGTGCTCGGGCTGCCCGTCGACGGGCGGCCCGACCGGGTGACCCAGCGTGTCGTGGGGGCCGCCGAGGACATCACGGCGCTCCCGCTGACGGTCCGGCCCGGCACCGGCTTCACCGGGCTCGTCCAGCAGGTCGCCCAGGTCGGCGGCCTGGTCCGCACCCACCAGCGGCTGCGCCACGACGAGCTGTGCCGGGAGCGTGGTCTGACCGGCGACCACCCCCGGCTGTACGGTCCGGTCGCCGACGTCCGGCCGTCCGCGCCCCGGCTGCGGTTCGGCACGCTCACGGCCGTCGCCCGGCAGGTCGGCCCCGAGCCGGTCCAGGATCTGCGGATCGTGATCGACGAGCAGCCGGGGGACGGCCGCCATCGGGTCGTCTTCCTGGGTGCTCCCGGCCGCTACACCGCCGGGGAACTCGCCGCGCACGGACGGCGGTTCCACCGGCTGCTGTCCGCGGCCGTGGCGGCCCCCGGACGGCCGGTGGCCTCGTTCGGTCTGCTGGACCCCGGTGACCGGACGACCGTGCGCGGCTGGTCCGGCGGGTTCGAGCAGCGCGCCCCGGCCGGTACCCTCACCGATCTGCTGGACGCCGCCGCTGTCCGCCACCCGACGGCGCTCGCGGTACGGGACCGGGCCGGTCGGCTCGACTACGCCGGACTCCACGCGCGCGCCAACCGGCTGGCCCGGCTGCTGCTGCGCCGGGGCGCCGGGCCCGAGCGGATCGTCGGGCTGCTGCTGCCCCGGTCGGCCGAGACGATCGTGGCGATGCTGGCGGTGCTCAAGACCGGTGCGGCGTATCTGCCGCTGGACCCCGCCTACCCGGCCGAGCGGATCCGCTTCATGACCGGGGACGCCGCGCCCGTCTGTGTGCTGACCGACGCGGCCGGCGCGGACCGGCACGGCGATGTGCTCGCCGGGACGGCGATCCTGCTGGACGCCCCGGAGACCGCCGGGGAGCTGGAGCGCTGCTCGTCCGCGCCGCTCACCGACGCCGACCGGCCCACGCCGCTGCTGCCGAGCCACCCCGCCTATGTCATCTACACCTCGGGGTCGACCGGCACGCCCAAGGGTGTGGTCGTCCCGCACGCCAATGTGCTGCCGCTGATCGCCTGGACGGCCGGAGAGTTCGGTGCCGAGGGGCTGGCGCACATGCTCGCCGCGACCTCGTTCAGCTTCGATGTGTCCGTGGTGGAGATCTTCCCCGCGCTGGCCACCGGCGGCAGCATCGAGGTGGTCGGCAATCTGCTGTCGCTGCTGGACGGCGACCCGCCCCGGTGGTCCGGCGGCGTGCTGTGCGCGATCCCCTCCGCGTTCGCCAGGCTGCTGGAGTTCGGCGAGCTGGATGTGTCGGCGAAGACGCTGGCGATGGGGGGCGAAGCGCTCCCGGCGGCCCTGGTGGCACGGGTGGCCGAGAGCATGCCGGACACCGCGCTGCTCAATGTCTACGGTCCGACCGAGGCCACCGTGTACGCCACCGCCTGGTCCGCCGGCGCAGAGGAGGCCGAGGCCGAGGCCGGGGGCCCGCCGCCGATCGGCCGCCCGCTGCCGCACGTCCGCGCCTATGTTCTCGACGGCTCGCTCCAGCCCGTGGAGCCCGGCCGGCCGGGCGAGCTGTATCTGGCGGGCGAAGGGCTCGCCCGAGGCTATCTGCACCGGCCGGGCCTGACGGCGGACCGTTTCGTCGCCGACCCGTTCGCCGCTCCCGGCACCCGGATGTACCGCACCAGCGATGTGGTCTGCTGGCTGGCCGACGGCCGGCTCCGGTTCCTGGGCCGGGGGGACGCCCAGACGAAGATCAACGGCTTCCGGATCGAGCCGGGCGAGCTGGAGGCGGTGCTCGCCGGGCATCCCGGGGTCGTCGAGGCCATGGCGTCCGTACGGAAGAACGCGTCCGGCGATGCCCGGCTCGTGGCCTGGGCGGTGCCCGCGGAGGGCGAGCGGCCCGACCCCGGGGTGTTGCGGGAGTGGGCCGCCGAGCGGCTGCCCGCCCATCTGGTGCCGCGCGAGCTGAGCCTCACCGGGGCGCTGCCGCTGACACCCAGCGGCAAACTCGACCGCGCGGCCGTGCCCGCCCCGCTGGAAGCCGTGGCGGTACGGGAAACGCCCACCCCGCCGGAAGCCGTAGCGGGCGCGCCGACCTCACCGGAAAGGGACCCGGCCCCCGCCGTACCCGAGGCGGCGGCCCCGGCGGTGCACCCCGTACCGGAGGCAGCGGCCCCGGCAGTGTCTCCCGTACCCAAGGCGACGGCCCCGGCGGTGGCTTCCGTACCCGAGGCAGCGGCCCCGGCGGTGGCTCCCGCCCCGTCCCGGGAGGAGCAGGTCGCCCGGGTGTTCTCCGAGGTGCTCCGGATCGACGATGTGCCCCTCGGTGTCAGCTTCTTCGACCTCGGCGGCGACAGCATCATGTCGATCCAGTTGGTCAGCAGGCTCCGCCAGGCCGGTCTGGTCCTCACCCCGCAGGACATCTTCGAGTACAAGACCGTCACCGCGCTGGCCGCCGCCGCGCGGGAGACCGCCAGGGCGAAGACCGGTGCCGACAGCGACGGCGTCGGCGAGGTCGCCCTCACTCCGATCATGGAGTGGCTGCGCTCCCTCGACGGCCCCGTCGACGGCTTCCACCAGGCCGTGCTGTTGCAGGTCCCGGCCGGTCTCGACCAGGACCGGCTGACCGCCGCCGTACAGCGGCTCACCGACCACCACGACGCCCTCCGGCTGCGGCTGGACCGCTCCCCCGGGCGCTGGCGGCTCGATGTCCGGCCGCCCGGGTCGGTGTCCGCCGTCTCCTGCGTCCGCCGGGTGGACGCGGGAGGGCTCACCGATCTCGGCGAGACCCTGGTCGCCGAGGCCGCGCGGGCCAAGAGCGAACTCGATGTCGGCGCGGGCGTCATGGCCCGCTTCGTCTGGCTGGACACCGGGGACACGCCGGGCCGGCTGCTGTTCCTGGCCCACCACCTCGCCTGCGACGGCGTGTCCTGGCGCATCCTCGTCCCCGACCTGGTCGAGGCGTATCAGGAGCTGGAGGCCGGGCGCACCCCCCGGCTGCGCCCGGTGGAGACCTCGCTGCGGCGCTGGAGCCATGCCCTCACCGAGCAGGCGCGCGACGAACGGCGGCTGGCCGAACTGCCGCTGTGGACCGGGATGCTGGCCACTCCCGGCCCCCGCCTGGCGAACCGGCCGCTGGACCCGGCCCACGACACCACCGGACGGGCCCGGTCCCGGGCTGTCACCTATGGGGCGGACCGGGCCCGGCACCTGTTCAGCACCATCCCCGCCGCCTTCCACTGCGAGATCAACGATGTGCTGCTCACCGCCCTGGCGCTGGCGGTCCAGCGCTGCCTCGGCAGCACGGACGATGTGGTGATCGACGTGGAGGGGCACGGTCGGGAGCCGGTCGTCGCCGACGCCGATCTGTCCCGTACCACCGGCTGGTTCACCAGCATGTACCCGGTACGTCTCGCACCGGCCGGCGACGGCTCGCACCGGGAGCCGGGGCCGGGGCGGGCGCTGCGACGGGTGAAGGAGCAGCTGCGCGCCATCCCCGACAAGGGGATCGGCTACGGTCTGCTGCGCTATCTGAACCCGGATACGGCTCCCTCGTTGGCGGCCGCCGAGCCCCGGGACATCGGCTTCAACTACTTCGGGCGGTTTCTGCTGCCCGACGCGTCGGGCGAGCGGGACTGGGGGCCCGCGCCGGAGAGCGGTATGAGCGCCGGGGCCGACGCGGACATGCCGCTGGCCCATCCGCTGGAGATCACCGCACTCACCCAGGACACCGAGCAGGGGCCCGAACTCGGTGTCAGCTTCACCTGGCCGGAGGGGATCCTGGACGAGGATCTCGTCGACGAGCTGAGCCGGACCTGGTTCACGATCCTCGACGAGATCGCCGCGCACGCCGCCGAGCCCGGCGCCGGTGGCCGGAGCCCGTCCGACTTCCCGCTGACCAGGCTCGACCAGGACGGGGTCGACCGGCTGGAGCGGGCGTACCCCGGCCTGGAGGAGATCCTTCCGCTGTCGCCGCTGCAACAGGGCCTGCTGTACCACGTACTGGTCAGCGGGATGGCCGCCGAAGCGGATGCCGCCGAGGAGGATGCCGCCGAGGAGGAGAACGAGGCGGCGGCCCAGGAGGGCGAGCACAGCGTCTACACCGTCCAGTTGTGGCTGGAGCTGGTCGGTGACCTCGACCCGGAGCGGCTGCGCACGGCGGGCAGCCGGCTGTTGGAGCGCCATACCAATCTGAGCGCGGCCTTCGTCCACGAGGGTCTGGCCGAGCCCGTCCAGGTGCTCGGGGCGAGTGCCCCGCTGCCCTGGCGGCAGCTCGATGTGAGCGCGGTGGCGGAGGACCGGCGTACGGCCGAGATCGACCGGCTGCTGTATGAGGAGCGCAACCGCCGGTTCACCCCGACCGCGCCGCCGATGCTGCGGATGCTGCTGATCCGGATGGGCGAGGACCGTCACCGGGTGGTGCTCACCACCCATCACATCATTCTGGACGGCTGGTCGCTGCCGGTGATGGTGCGGGAGCTGTTCGCGCTCTACCGTGCCGACGGCGGTACGGCCTCCCCGGCGGAGCTGCCGCCCGTCACCCCTTTCCGGGAGTATCTCTCCTGGCTGGACCGGGTGGACGGCACCGAGGCCGAGACCGCCTGGCGGGAGGCGCTGGCCGGTCTCACCACCTCCACCCGGGTCGCCGTGGACGAGGGCACGGCCCCGGCGCCGCTGGCGCCGCGCAATGTCACCGTCGAGCTGACCGCGGAGACCACCACCGCCCTGATGGAGATGGCACGCCGCCACGGTGTCACCGCCAACACGGTCCTCCAGGCCTGCTGGGGTGTGCTGATGGGCCAGGAGACCGGCAATACCGATGTGGTGTTCGGGTCGGTCGTCTCCGGGCGCCCGGCGGAACTCACAGGTGTCGAGTCCATGGTCGGGCTCTTCATCAACACCGTGCCGACCCGGGTCCGGCTGAACCCGGCGGAGCCGCTGGGCACCCTGCTGGTCAGGCTCCAGCGGGAGCAGGCCGCCCTGCTCCCCCACCATCACATCAGCCTGGGTGAGATCCGCCGGATCACCGATGTGGGCAACCTCTTCGACACCGTCATGGCGTTCGAGAACTATCCGCTGGACAACGACGAGCTGGCGGCCATCGCGCCGGGGCTGCGGCTGGACCGGGCGTACGGCGACGACGCTCCGCACTTCCCGCTCAATCTGGTGGTGTCCGCGCGCGCCGAGCGGCTGCTGCTGCGCTTCGACTACCGCCCGCATCTCCTGGGGGAGCAGCGGATCGTATCGCTCGCGGACCGTTTCGTCCGGCTGCTGACCACGGCGGCGCATGAGCCCACCCGGGCGATTCAGGGCTTCGCCGACGCCGCGACCACGGGGACCACTGGGACCACCGGGGCCGTGGTGTCCGGCGCGTCCGCCGCGTCCACCGTGTCCGCCGCGTCCGGTGTGCTCGATCCGCCGGGTGTGCTCGATCTGTCCGGTGTGCCCGCCGATTCCGGCCGGTCCGGTGACCGCCCGGCCTCCCGGTCCGCCGTGTCCCCCGCTCCGTCCGGCAGCGGTACCGGGGTCCTCCTGCCCCTGCGGGAGACCGGCGGCCGGCCGCCGCTGTTCTGTGTGCACCCGGCGGCGGGTATCGCCTGGTCCTATGCCGGACTCACCGGCCCACTCGGCACGGACCAGCCGGTGTACGGCCTTCAGGCGCGCGGCCTCGACGGCGAGGAGGTGCTGCCCGCCACGATGGAGGAGATGGCGGCGGACTATCTGGAGCAGGTCCGCAGGGTCCGGCCCGCCGGGCCCTACCATCTGCTGGGCTGGTCGTTCGGCGGAATGGTCGCGCAGGAGATGGCCGTCCAGCTCCAGCGGGCCGGTGAAGAGGTCGCCCTGCTCGCCCTCCTCGACGCCTATCCGGCCGGACCCTGCTCCGGCGGGCCGGCCCCGGCGGTGGCCCCCTCGGTGGCGGGTCGCGATGTGCTCGCGATGGTGCTGGAGTTCTTCGGCTACGATCCCGCCTCCTGGGCGGGCGAGTCGCTGACGTACCCCCGGTTCGTGGAGATCGCCCGCGAACAGACGGGACTGCTGGCCTCCTTCGACGAGCCGAGGGTGGCCGCGGTGGCCCGGATCTTCGCCAACAACGCCACCCTCTCGCATGCGCACCGGCCCCGTCCGTTCAGCGGTGACGCGCTGGTGTTCGCCGCCCGGGAGACCTCCCCGGATGTCGCGCGTGAGCTGTGGCGGCCGCTGCTCGACGGCGGCACGGCCCGGGTGACGCAGGTCGACTGCACCCACGGCGAGCTGGGGCGGCCCGGACCACTGGCCGAGATCTGCCGGGTGCTCGCCGGACGGCTCCAGGCGGACCCGCCGGCGCCGGGGGGCACCGTATGAGCGGGCCGCTGCCGGGGAACGGCACGGCGGG
This sequence comes from Streptomyces sp. NPDC000594, assembly GCF_040299965.1. NCBI lineage: Bacteria > Bacillati > Actinomycetota > Actinomycetes > Kitasatosporales > Streptomycetaceae > Streptomyces > Streptomyces sp. NPDC000594. Next base: position 108,857 of record NZ_JBEPCY010000021.1, read on the forward strand.
GGGCGCGGGCGGGGACGATCTCTCCGTACCGCTGTCCACGGCGCAGTACGGGGTCTGGCTCGGGCAGGAGCTGGCGCCACCCGGCCGGTATCACGTGGCGGCCGGGTTCGAGGTGGCCGGAGAGCTGGCGCCGGAGCTGTTCGAGGCCGCTTTCCGGGCCGTGGTGGCGGAGGCCGAACCGCTGCGGGCGGTGTTCCGTACCGTCGGCGGACGGCCGCGCCAGCAGATCGCGCCGCTGCCGCCGTGGGGCGTACCCCTGGTGGATCTGCGGCACGAACGGACGCCCCTGGTCTCCGCCGTGGCGTGGATGCGGGCCGATGCGGCCCGCCCGTTCGACCTCGCCGCAGGACCGCTGTTCCGGACCGCGCTCATCCGGCTCTCCGACGACCGGGTCTGCTGGCTCCTGGCCTGTCACCACCTGGTCATGGACGGCCTCGGCGGTGCGTTGTTCGCCCGCCGGCTCGGCGAGGTGTACGCCGCGCTGGAGCGGGGCGAGGACCCCGCCCCCGGCAACCGGGTCCCGCTGGACGCGCTCCTCGCCGAGGAGTCCGGCTACCGCGCCTCGGCCGACTTCGCCGCCGACCGCGCCTTCTGGCGGGACCGGATGGCCGGCCGGCCCCGCCCTGCCGGACCCCGGGCGCCCGCCGGGCCGTATCCCCCGGGCGGGCTCGCCGCCCGGGGGTTCGCCCGGCTGCCCGCCGCCGGGTTCGCCGCGCTGCGCCCGCTGGCCAACCGGCTCGATGTCCGGTGGCCCGTGGTCGCCACGGCCGCCGCCGTCCTGCTGGCGCATGCCCGCTCCGGTGCGGGCGGCGGCGACGAGGTGCTGCTCGGGCTGCCGGTCGCCGGGCGCGGCACGGAGACCGCCCGCGCGGTCGGCGGGATGATGTCGAATGTGCTGCCGTTGCGGGTCCGGGTCCGCCCGGACCGTCCGGCCGCCGATCTGGTGCGCGCCGTCGGTGCGGAGATGACCGCCGTCCTCGCCCATCAGCGCTATCGGGTGGAGGATCTGCACCGCGATCTCGGTCTGACCGGTACCGGGGGCGGGCTGTACGGGCTGGCCTCGAATGTGATGCCGTTCAGCTTCGGCCGCCGGTTCGCCGGGCGGCCGATGACGATGCATCATCTCGCCGTCGGCCCGGTGGAGGATCTGTCGGTCACTGTCCACCCGGAGTCGCAGCGGTCCGGCCTGCGGGTCGATCTCTATGCGGACCCCGAGCGGTACGGGCCCCGGGAGGCTGCCGCCGAGGCCCGTCGCTATGTCCGGCTGCTCGGCGGGCTGATCGATGGGCCCGACCGTCCGGTGGGCCGGTTCACGCTGCTGTCGGCCGGGGAGCGGCGGCGCTCCGCACCCCTTCCCGTACCCCTTCCCGTACCCGTACCGCTTCCCGTACACGTACCCCTTACCGACTCGGCACCGACGCCGACACCGGTACCCGCCGGGCCGGCCACCCTGCCGGAGCTGGTGGAGTACTGGGCGGCGCGTACCCCGCAGGCCCCGGCGGTCAGCGGCGGGGACACCCTGGTGCGGTACGGCGCGTTGAACGCCCGCGCGAACCGGCTGGCCCGCGCGCTGATCGGCCGGGGCGCGGGCCCCGAGCGGACCGTGGCCGTACTGCTGCCCCGCTCGGCCGACCTGGTGACGGCGATTCTCGCGGTCGCCAAGACGGGTGCGGCCTGTCTGCCGCTCGACCCGTCCTGGCCCGCCGAGCGGGTGGACATGATCCTGGCGGACGCCGCCCCGGTACAGGTCCTGGGCCCGGACACGTTCGCACCGGACACCTCCGCACCGGACACCTTCGCAGCGGGCGGGACGGCGCCGGGCGGCGCGGTGCGGGCGGGCCCCGTCCCGGCGTCCCCCGGGGCGGACGCCGATCTCACCGACGCCGAGCGTCTTGCCCCCCTCACCGCCGATCACAGCGCGTACATCATCTACACCTCCGGCTCCACCGGGCGGCCCAAGGGCGTCGTCGTCCCGCACCGCGCCCCCGTCACCCTGCTGACCAGCGGGGCCGCCGGGTTCGGGTTCCACCCCGGGGACGTGTGGACGATGTTCCACTCCTGTGCCTTCGACTTCTCCGTCTGGGAGATGTGGGGTGCCCTCGCCCACGGCGGACGGCTCGTCGTCGTCCCCGAGGAGGTGAGCCGCTCGCCCCGGGAGTTCCTGGAACTGCTCGTCCGCGAACGGGTGACCGTGCTCAACCAGACGCCCTCCGCCTTCCAGGCCCTGGATCTGGCCGCGGCGAAGGCGCCGGAGCGCGACCGGGAACTGGCCCTGCGCTGGGTGATCTTCGGCGGTGAGGCGCTCCGCCCCGAGCGGCTGCGCTCCTGGTTCCGGCGGCACGGCGACACCGGGCCCGCGCTGGTCAATATGTACGGGATCACCGAGACCACCGTCCACGCCACCCGGCTCGACCTGACCGGGGCGCACGGCGCGCGGCCCGGCAGCCCCATCGGCACGGCCCTCGCCGGGTCCCGGCTGTATGTCCTCGACGATCTGCTCCGGCCGATCCCACCGGGCGTCACCGGTGAGCTGTACATCGCGGGCCCCGGTGTGGCCCGGGGCTATCTCCACCGGCCGGGGCTGACCGCCCAGCGCTTCGTGTCCGACCCGTTCGGGCCTCCGGGGTCGCGCCTCTACCGCTCGGGCGACCTGGTGCGCCGGCTGTCGGACGGCGGACTGGAGTATCTGGGCCGCTCCGACGACCAGGTCAAGATCCGGGGCTTCCGTATCGAGCCCGCCGAGATCGAGGCGGCCCTGGCCACCGTCCCCGGTGTCGCCCAGGCCGTGGTGAGCGCCGTCCCGGACCCTGCCCGTGCCGGGGACCCGCGGCTGGTGGCCCATGTGGTCCCCGGCGGCGCCCCGGAGGACCCCGCCGGGTTCGCCGCCCGGCTGCGGGAGGAGCTGCGGGCCAGGCTGCCCGGCCATCTGGTCCCCGCGCTGGTCATGCCGGTGCCGGCGCTGCCGCTCACCCCCAACGGCAAACTCGACCGCGCCGCGCTGCCCACCGCCGTCCCCGTCCCGGCCCCCGGCGGCAGCGACCGGCCGCGTACCCCGCAGGAGCGGCGGATCACCGCCCTGTACGCGGAACTCCTCGGCGTGCCACGGGTCGGGCCCGGCGACAGCTTCTTCGACCTGGGCGGCGACAGTCTCCAGGCCGCCCGGCTGGCCGATGCCGTCCGCGCGGCGTTCGGCGGCGAGCTGGACGTCCGTGATGTCTTCGCGCACCCGACGCCCGCCGGGCTCGCCGCCCGGCTCCGTCCCGAGACCTCCGACGGGGGGACGGCGGCATCCGGCCCGCTCGTACGGCCCCCCGTTCCGGCCGGCCGCCCCGGCCGTGTGCCGCTCTCCTTCGCCCAGCGGCGGCTGTGGGTCCTGCACTCGCTCAACGGCCCCGACCGTGCCTACAACGTTCCCCTGGTGCTGCGGCTGACGGGTCGGGTGGACGCCGGGGCGCTCCGTGCGGCGCTGCACGATCTGGCCGTCCGCCATGAGTCGCTGCGTACCCTCGTCGAGGAGCACGCGGGCCATCCGTACCAGCGGATCGTCCCGCCGGAGAAGGTCCGGCTGCCCTTCGCCCGGACGCCGGTGGCGGCGGACGCCCTGGACGGGGCGCTCGCGCGGAGCGCCCGGCACGCCTTCGCCCTGGACGCGGAACTCCCGCTGCGCGCGGAGCTGTTCACCGTCTCCCCCGACGAGCACACCCTGCTGGTACTGCTGCATCACATCGCCTGCGACCATGCCTCGCTCGCCCCGCTCACGGCCGACCTGGGCACGGCCTACACCGCCCGGCTGGGGGGAGCGGCGCCCGACTGGCCGACGCGCCCCCTCCAGTACGCCGACTTCGCGCTCCGGCAGCGGGCGGCACTCGGCCTGGGCACGGACCGCCCGGCGACGGCCGAACCCGGGACAGCCGCACCTTCGACAGCCGGACCCGGGACAGCCGCACCCGCCACGGCCGCACCCGCCACGGCCGGACCCGCCACGGCCGGACCCGGGACGGCCGGGCCCTTGACGGCCCACTGGGCGCGTGCCCTCGACGGGCTGCCGGAGCGGATCCCGCTGCCCGCCGACCGGACGGGGCCGCCGGACGACGACGGCGGCTCGGTGGCCTTCCGGATTCCGGCGGAGGTGCACGCCGGGCTCGCCCGGCTGGCCGCCGACGAGGGAGCCAGCCTGTTCATGGCCGTACACGCCGGGCTGGCGGCGCTGCTCACCCGGCTCGGCGGCGGCACGGACATCCCGGTGGGCACGGCGGTGTCGGACCGGGCGGACACCCGCTGGGACGGGGCCGTCGGATTCTTCGTCAATACGGTGGTGCTGCGCACCGACACCTCGGGCCCGGTGACGTTCCGGCAGCTCCTCGGGCGGGTCCGGGACGCCGATCTGGCCGCCTTCGCCCATCAGGACCTGCCGTTCGACCTGGTGGTGGAGGCCGTCGGGCCGCGCCGCGAGGCGAGCGGGCGGACGCTGTTCCAGGTGATGCTGGTGGTCACCCCCGAACCGCCGAGCGGCCTCGGCCTCCCTGGTCTGTCGGCGGAGACCACCACCGTCGCCACCGGCGCGGCCAAGTTCGACCTGTCGTTCTCGCTCACCGAGCGGCGTGGTGCGGACGGTCGCGGCGCGGGGCTGGACGGGGTGCTGGAGTACCGCACCGCGCTGTTCGGCCGGGCCGCCGCGGAGTCCGTACGGGACCGCTTCGTCCGGCTGCTGCGCACCGCGGCGGCCGCCCCGGACCGGCCGGTGCACCGGCTCGCCGTCCTCGCGGACGAGGAGCGTGCTCTGCTGCTCACCGGCTGGGGAGCGGCCCCCGTGCCCGCGCGGGGCGCGGGGGACACCGTGCCGGGCCGGTTCGCCCGACAGGTGCGCCGCACCCCGGACGCCCCGGCGCTGCGCACCGCGGACGGGGTGCTGTCGTACGCGGAGCTGGACGCCCGCTCCGCCCGGCTGGCCGCCCGGCTCGCGGCGGCCGGTGCCGGGCCGGAGACACCGGTCGCGGTGCTCATGGAGCGGGGCGCGGACTTCGTCGTCACCGTGCTGGCGATTCTCCGCTGCGGGAGCGCGTACGCGCCGCTGGACGCCCGCTCGCCGCAGGCCCGGTCGCGGCGGATGGTCGCCGACGCGGGCGTGCGGGTCCTCGTCACCGGAGCGGGTTTCCCGGCGGATGCGGCCCATGCCGGTTCCCCGGCGGATGCGGCGTGGGCCGGTTCCCCGGATCCGGCGTGGGCCGGGGTACGGATCGTGGACGTACGGGACACGGGTACGGGCGGTCCTCCCCCGGCGCCCGGTCCGGAGCCGGCGGCCGTACACCCCGCCGGTCTCGCGTGCGTGATCCACACCTCCGGTTCGACGGGCGTCCCCAAGGGCGTGGCCATCACCCACGGCGACCTGGTCGCGCTCGCGCTGGACCGCTGTTGGGAGAGCGAGCGCCCGCAGCGGATCCTGCTGCACTCGCCGCACTCCTTCGACGCCGCCGCCCTGGAGATCTGGGTGCCGCTGCTGACCGGCGGGGAGATCGTCGTGGCGCCGCCCGGCGAGCTGGACCTGCCGTCCCTGGAACGCCTGCTGACCGGATCGGGGATCACCACGCTCTGGCTCACGGCCGGTCTCTTCCAGCTCGTCGCCGAGGAGAACCCCGGCTGTCTGCGCGGCCTCGACGCGGTGTGGACGGGAGGGGACGTGGTGTCACCGCACGCCGTGCGCGCGGTGCGGCGGCACTGCCCGGGCCTCCGGGTGGTCAACGGATACGGTCCGGCCGAGGCGACCACCTTCGCGACCCGGCACCGGGTCACCGACCTGCCCGACGGTGGTCCCGTCCCCATCGGCCGACCGCTGGACGGCGGCCGGGTCCGGGTGCTCGACGACTGGCTCCAGCCGGTACCCGCCGGGGTGACCGGGGAGCTGTATCTCGCGGGTACGGGTCTCGCCCGCGGCTATCTGCACCGGCCCGGGCCGACCGCCGAACGCTTCGTCGCCGACCCGTTCGGCCCACCCGGGGCCCGGATGTACCGCACCGGCGACCTGGCCCGCTGGCTGCCCGGCGGGGTGCTGGCGTTCGCCGGGCGCTCGGACGGCCAGGTGAAGCTGCGCGGCTTCCGGATCGAGACGGACGAGGTCGCGGCCGTGCTGACCGGGCACGGCGGGGTGGGCCAGGCCGCCGTGGTGGTCCGCGAGGACCGGCCCCGCGAACGGCGGCTGGTGGCCTATCTGGTGGCCGGCGACGACGGTGCGGTGGACCGGGCGGCGGTACGGGCGCACGCGGCCGGGGCCCTGCCCGACTACATGGTGCCGGACGATCTCATGGTGCTGGACCGGCTGCCGCTGACCCGTCACCACAAGCTGGACCGGGCCGCGCTGCCCGCCCCGCCCCGGGCCGTACCGGGCTCGGCGGCTCCGCGTACCACCCGGGAACGGCTGCTCTGCGGCATCGTCGCGGAGCTGCTGGGGGAAGCGTCCGTGGGCGCCGACGACAGCCTCTTCGGCCTCGGCGGGGACAGCATCATGGCCATTCAGCTGGCGGGCCGCGCCCGCGCGGCGGGGCTGCTGATCGGTGTGCGCGATGTCTTCCAGCACCCCACGATCGCCCGGCTGGCCGCCGCCGCCCGGGAGGCGGCCGACGAGGTCCCGCAGCGTGCGGCGGACGGCGACGGGACGGGGGAGATGCCTCTGACACCGATCATGCACTGGTGGCGGGAGCGGTGGGCGGGGCACCGGGACTCGTTCAGCCAGGGCGTCACCTTGCGCACCCCACCGGGGCTGACGGAGGAACAGGTGGGGTGGGTCGTGCAGGAGCTGCTCGACCGGCACCCGGCGCTACGGCTGCGGGTCAGCGGACTCGGTGGACTCGACGGACTCGACGGGCCGGGAGAGTTCACCGTGGAGGCGCTGCCCGTGGGGGCGGTCCGGGCGGTGGACCGGGTCCGCCGCGTCGCCGCGGCCGATCAGGGGGACCGGCTGCCCGCGCTGCTCGCCGATGCCGCCCGGGACGCGCGGGGCAGACTGGATCCCGCCACCGGCGCGATGGTGTCGGCGGTGTTCCTCGATCCGGGGCCCGAGCGGGCGGGGCGGCTGGTGTTGGTGGTGCATCACCTGTCGGTGGACGGGGTGTCCTGGCGGATCCTGCTGCCCGACCTGGCCGCGGCGCACGCCTCGCTGACGGCGGCCGGGGAGGGGGGTGCGTACGGGCCGACCAGGCCTTTGTCCGCGCCCACCGGGACCCCGGCCGCGCCGACCGCCGGCGGAACCCCGCTGCGGCGCTGGGCCGAACACCTCGCCGAGGAGGGCAGAAGTGGCGCACGCCAGGGCGAACTGGCCCTGTGGCGGCGGATGGCGGCGGGTGGCGACCCCCTCGGCCCGCCCCGCCCCCGGGCCGCCCGCCCGCGGATACGGCGGCTCTCGGTGTCCCTGCCGACCGCGCGCACCCGTCCCCTGCTCACCGAGGTCGGGGCGGCCTTCCACTGCGGAGTGGAACCCGTGCTGCTCACCGCGCTCGCCGTCGCCGTCGAGGAGTGGCGCCGACGGCGTGGCCGGGCCCCCGGCCAGGAAACAGACCAGGGCACCAGCCAGGACCCCTACCAGGGCATCGGCGGGCTCGCCGTCGAGCTGGAGTCGCACGGCAGGGCCGAGCCGCCCGGCATCGATCTCTCCCGTACCGTCGGCTGGTTCACCGGTGTCCATCCCTTCCTGCTGGAGCGCACCGGATGCGCCTGGGCCGATGTCCGGACCGCGGGCCGGGCACTCGGCCAGGCACTCAAGCAGGTCAAGGAGCGGCTGGCCGCCGTCCCCGACCGGGGCATCGGCTACGGTGTGCTGCGCCATCTCGACCCCCGGAGCATGCCGGAGCTGTCCGCTATGCCCGTACCGCAGGTCGGTGTCAACTATCTGGGCCGGATCGCCGCCGGGGCCGGGGACGGCTGGGGCATGGCCGAGGACGGGGTCCGGGAGCCGGACAGCACGCGCGTCCTGCCGACCGGGCATCTGCTCGACCTGGACGCGATGACGGTGGACGGCCCGGCCGGACCCCGGCTGCACGCCGACTGGACCTGGGACGCCGAGGCGTTCACCGAGGCGGAGGTCGGGGAACTGGCGGAGCTGTGGTTCACCGCCCTGGACGCGCTGGCCATGCACGCCCGCACCCCGGGCGCAGGCGGGCACACCCCCTCCGACCTGCCGCTGGTCGCACTCCGCCAGGAGGAGATCGAACAGTTGGAGACCGCCCACCCCCGTCTGACGGACATCCTGCCGCTGACCCCGGTGCAACAGGGACTGCTCTTCCACGCCCTGTACGCACCGGACAGCCCGGACATCTACCAGGCCCAGCTGACGCTCCGGCTGCACGGCTCCCTGGACCCGTCCGCGCTGCGGGCCGCCGTGGCTGCGCTGCTGGAGCGGCACCCCCATCTGGGGGCCGTGTTCGTCCACCGGGATCTGCCTCATCCGGTCCAGGTGGTGCCGGGGCCGCTCGCTCCGCCATGGCGGAGCGTCGATCTTCGCGCGGTGGCTCCCGGCCGCCGGGAGCGGGTCCTCGACCGGCTCACCGACGCCGAGTTGCGCCGGCGCTTCGATGTGGCGCGGCCGCCGCTGCTGCGTTTCACCCTGTTCGCCCTGGGATCGGACGATTACCGTCTTGTACTCACCCACCATCACCTGGTGATGGATGGGTGGTCGATGTCTCTGCTGGTACGGGAGCTGCTGACGCTCTGCGCCCGGGGCGGTGACCCGGGTGCGCTCCCGCCGGTCACCCCGTACCGTGAGCATCTCGCGGCGCTGGCGCGGCGGGACCGGGAGGCGGCACGGGCGGCCTGGCGGACGGCGCTCGACGGGATGGATGTGCCGCCCCGGCTCACCGCGGAGGTCGCGGGCGGCGCGGCGGGGAGCCGGTCCCTGGAGACCGTGCTGTCCGGGCCGCCGGCCGCGGCGCTGCGCGGGCTGGGTGCGAGCGGACTCACCCTCAATACCGTGGTGCAGGTGGCGTGGGCCCTGTTGCTGGCTCGCTGCGGCGGGGCGCGGGACGTGCTGTTCGGCACCACCGTCTCGGGCCGGCAGCCCGAGGTCGCGGGCATGGAGTCGATGATCGGGCTGTTCATCGAGACCGTTCCGGTACGGGTGCGGATCGACCCCGGTGAGACGGTGCTGGAGCTGCTGTTGCGCTTCCAGGCCGAGCAGGCCCGATTGCTGCCGTATCAGCATCTGGGGCTGGGAGAGATCCAGCGGCTGGCCGGGCGGCGCGAGCTGTTCGACACCCATGTGGTCTTCGAGAACTATCCACTGGACCTGGAGGGGTGGGCGTCCATCGTGCCCGGTCTGCGGCTGGTGGGGGGTGAGGGGCGGGATGCCACGCACTATCCGGTGTCGCTGGCGGCGTTCGCGGGGGCCGACGGGTTGACGCTGCGGCTCGGCTATCGGCCGGACGCGGTGGAGCGGCCCCGGGCGCAGTGGCTCGCCGCCGAACTGCGGCGGCTGCTGGAGGCGATAGCCGCCGCGCCCGGCGGACCGGTGGTCGCCCTGCTCGGCCGGGCCGACCCGGCGGAGGACCGGGAGAAGGACCCGGCGGAGGACCCGGTGGAGGGCTCGGCGGAGGGCTCGGCGGAGGGCTCGGCGGAGGACATCGTGAGGAGTTCTTGAGAGGGGTTCTTGAGAGGGGTTCCATAACTTCCCCTGGGAGCCGCGAGGCCCACGGAAGGTCAGGGGCCCGACGGCACCCGCCGCACCTGGCGCGATTTCACCCCTTGGTCGCCAACCAAATGGCTGGTTGGCGACCAACCATTCCAGTGGGTTCACCCTCTGCGATCAAGCCATGCCCTAGCTGCGCGATGCATACATGCTCCGCGCACCAGGTTTACGGGCCACCCGGAACGCATGCCCCCGGATAGCACCGGAGTCAGCCCTTCCGATCCGGTCCGCAGTCCGTGCGACGACCCGGTCGAGCGCCCCCGGCAGGCGGCGATAGTCAGCCACAGTGCCGGCGCGGACGACCTGTCACGACCGCGCCCGGAGACTTCCCGGGCCCGGTAGCCGACTATTTTCGGGCACCGCTTTTTCCAGACACTCTTGACCTTGATCCTCGCCTGCATCAATACTCTCTGTTTGCATGTACCGGTGTGATCCTTTGCTTGGCTTTGACCATGTCTCGAAGGAGGGCAATACATGCACGGGGGCCTACCCGGTGACCAGTGAGACCTTCACGAGGTGTCAAACAGTGAGTGGCGGACTGGACGTAACCCTTTTGACGGATCGCGAGATGGAAGTGCTTCTGCTGCTGCCCGAAGGGGAGACCGACCGGCTGCTCGCCCGACGTCTCGGAATATCCGAACGAACCCTTCGCGCCCATGTCACGAATATCAAAAGAAAGTTGGGGTACCGCTCGCGAATGGAGGCGACCCTTGCCGCCGACCGGTATCGAAGAGGGACCTCACATCCGAGGTGACTGCCGAAAACGGCAATGCCTGAAGTGGCAATAGCGGAACTCCACCCCCTGACTGAAGAGTATTCACCAAGAGTTACCGACCACCCGGAGCAATTCGGACGGGTCGGTAATCAACCACGGTAAACACATTCAGAAAGGAGGAGCAGAGATGAGCGCCCTGCTTCAGAAGGTGAACGCCAGCGAGGAACTGCACGCGGTGGCCAGTGACCTGGCCGACGCAAAGGACCTGTCGCTGACCCTTCCCGTCCTGGCGACGATCACCACTGTGTGCCCGGCCACGGGTTACATCGTCGGCGGCGGTCTCTTCGCGACGGGTATCGGCATCACCTGGACCGTCAACAAGTAACCGGTTCCCCCCACCCCAGCTGAGATCAGGAGGCCAATATGTCTGTTGTTCTGGACAAGGTGAACGCCAGCGCCGAGTTCGGTGCCATCCCCGGCCACATCACCGAGGCCGAGTGGAGCCATGACGCCCTCGCCCCGGTGCTCGCCACCCCGGCCACGGTGACCCCCACCCTTGCCAATATCACCCTCGGTGCCGCCGCCTTCACCGCCGGCATCGCGGTGGGTGACGCGCTCTTCGGCTGATACCGGCCGGCGGAACAATGAATAGATGAGGCCGCCCGGTCCGGCCGGGCCCCCCGCAGCCCGGACCGGGCGGCCTCGTCGCTTTCATACCCACGTCGCCAAGCCTTCCTACATCCGGAAACTCTGACAGGAATGTAAACGCGGTGAAGATTTCTTCGATGGTCAAGAGAGTCGCCTCGCCTCCGCACCTGGGGCGAAATCGCGCACTCACCCTTGCGGAACAGATCAGTGCTGCCACGCATCTCGTCAGCAGCCTTGAGCTTCTGGTGCGGAAACAGGACCGGACCAAGGGCGGGCTGAACGACTGGACTATCGCGCGGGACAATTACGCACCCCGTATCCCGGGAATGAAAAAATTCCTCGACTGCGTCGGCGACCGGCGCAACACCCAGATCCTGCACGCGGCACGGGCGTTCGCCGCCGCCTCGCTGATCGTCCCGGGCACGCACCGCGTCCACCGGGCCGCCGCCAACGGCTTCCTGGCCGCCACCTCCATGGCGACCTACCCCCGGCACAGCTATGGCACCGACGGCTCCGACCAGGTGTCGTACATCGTCCAGCTCGCCGCCCTGACCGCCCGCATCGGCCAGCGCGACCACCGCATCGTGGACGCCGCGCTCTGGTACATCGCGCTCCAGTCGACCATGTCCTACGCCGTCTCCGGCTACGTCAAGATGGTCAGCCCGGTCTGGCGGTCCGGGGCCGCGCTGCCCGGCATCCTGCGCACCGAGACCTACGGCGACAAGCAGCTGTACGAGCTGATCTCGGACCACCCCGAACTCTCCAAGGCGCTGGCCCACACGGTGCTGCTGATGGAGTGCGGCTTCCCCGCGGTCTTCGTCCTCAAGGGCAAGCTCGCCCCCGCCATCCTCGCCGCCGCCGGCTCCTTCCATGTGGTCAACGCCCGCGCGATGGGTCTGGGCCGCTTCCTCACCGCGTTCGTGGCGACCTATCCCGCCGTCCTCTACGCCACGCAGCAGCGCCGTCCCGCCCCGGGAGTCGCCCGATGAGCGACATCCGCAGCGACACGCTGCCCAGGGTGGCAGGGGCGATGGTGGCCGCGACCCTGGCGACGAGCCTGATCTCACAGGTCCTGCGGCACCGCCGCGTGGTCCGGGGGCGCGGCGACGAGCAGTTTCTGGTGACCGGCTCCGGCAATCTGATCGCCTACCAGTTCACCGAGCCCAGCCGGCCCGTGCCCCCCGTTCCCGGCGAGGCGCAGCGCCCCGTACTGGTCTGCGAGGCCGGGCTGGTCTCCACCGCCGAGCACTGGACCTGGCTGCGGCGCGCGCTCTCCGCCGGGCACCCCGTACTGACGTACAACCGTGCCGGATACGGTCGCGGCGAGTACCGGCAGAGCCACCCCTTCACCGTCGCCGGTGCCGCGTCCGACCTGACCGACCTGGTCCGTCATGTCTGCGGCGACCGGCCCGTGGTGCTCGCGGGACACTCGCTGGGCGGCTATATCGCGATCCGGGCGCTGGAGTCGCTGCGGGACCTGGCCGTCGGCATGGTCCTCATCGATCCCAGTCACCCGGCGGAGCTACAGCGGTCGAAGTCACAGGCGCTCGGCGCCGAGGCCTTCGACTTCGCCCTGAAGCTGATGCCCGCCTCCATGCGGCTCGGGCTGGGCGCGCTGCTCCCCCGACCCACCTGGGTGGATCTTCTCCCCGAGGACGAGCGGCGACTCGCCCTCGACCAGTACCGCGACTCCAAGCTCTGGACCGCCGGGGCCCGTGAGTGGCTCGGTGTCTACGGGGACTTCCTCAACCACGACGGCTCCACGCCCAAGGTCGGGGTGCCCCTCTGTCTCGTGGCGGCGGCGACCACCCACGCCAAGGATCCCATCCAGGCCGAGCTTCACGCCGCGTTCGTGGATACCTCGCCGAGCGGATCGCAGTTCCTGATCGAGGACGCGAGCCATGACGAACTGCTGCTCAACGAGAAGCCGGCCCGGGAGATCGCCGTCCTGATCGAGGACTTCCTGGCCGCGCTGCGCACCGGATCGACCGCCGGCGCCCAGGCCGTGGCCGCCGTGGCCGCCCTGGGTGCCGACGGGTCGGAGGAGGAGAGCTGATGGACCGGCAGAAGACGATCGTCCACTCCGTCGAGGGCGTGTTCGCGGCCTGGCTGTTACTGAGTCTGGTCAGCCAGCATCCGCATCAGGTGTTCGATCGGTTCCGCCGCTACGACAAGGTCGGTCTGCTCATCCCGAACTGGCGCTTCTTCGCCCCGCAGCCCGCCCGGCACGACTTCCATCTGCTCTTCCGGACCATCGCCGATGACGGCACGGAGTCCGACTGGCAGGCCGCCACCCGGATCCACCGGCGGGACTGGGCCCAGGTCGTGTGGTTCCCCGGCCGCCGCCAGGAGAAGGCGATCTTCGACATCTGCAGCGAGCTGGTCCAGCTCGTCGGGTCGAAGGCGGCCAGGGTGGTCGAGGCCCCCGGCTACCGCCTGCTGCGGAACTTCGTGAACCGTCTGCTCGACGAGAACCCGCCCGCCGGCGAAATCTCCGGCTTCCAGTTCCTCGTGGTGCGCTACAGCGGCCACGACCACTCGGAGGAGCCGCAGTACTCCTTCGTCTCGCCCTTCATCCCCTACGCCCCGATCAACTCACCGGAACTGGAAACCGTATGAGCAGCACGATCTCCGTACAAGCGGGAGATTACGGACGGCAGTTCGCCGACTTCTACGACCGCCTCTTCCCGCCCGGCGAGGTCGCCGAGCAGACAGCAGAGGCCCTGACCACCCTGCTGCCGCCGGGCGGCGGCCGCGTACTCGAACTCGGTGTCGGCACCGGCCGGATCGCCATCCCGCTCGCGCGCCGGGTCGGCCGGGTCGTCGGCGTGGACGCGTCTCCCGAGATGCTCACCGTGCTGCGGGAGACGGCGGAGCGCGAGAAGGTGGACGTCACCGCCGTCGAGGCCGACATCTGCGACCTCGGCCCGCTCGGCGACCAGGACGGCTTCGCCCTCGCGTACTGCATCTGCAGCACCCTGCTGCTGGTCACGGACCCGGACGGACAGCGCAGGGCGCTCCAGGAGGCCGCTGCCCGGCTCGCCCCCGGCGGCCATCTGGTGATCGAGACGCACAACGTTCCCCGGGTGCTGTCGATGACGGGCGGACAGCCGATCCTCACCTTCTTCGTCCCCACCCTGGAGCGCAACGCCGGCATCCTCAGCTCCTGGTTCATCGACCGGGCGACCGGGGACTGGCGCACCTCCCAGGTGCTGCTGGAGAGCGGGACGATCCACATCGGCAGCGAGCATCTGCGGCTGACCACGGGCGAGGAGTTCGACGCGTACGCCGCCGACGCCGGACTCGTACCCACCCATCGGTTCTCCGACTGGAGCGGCACCCCGTACACGGAGGAAGGCCATATGTTCATCGGCGTCTACCGTAAGCCGGTGGACGGACAGTGACCATGGATCCCACCCCGGCCGACCCGGCGGACGACGAGTCCGCCGGGCTGGAGATCGTCGGCGTCAACAAGTCGTTCGGCGAGCGGCAGGTCCTCAGCGATGTCACCTTCCGTATCCCGGCGGGCCGCACCGTCGGCTTCGTCGGCAACAACGGCGCGGGCAAGAGCACCACCATGCGCATCGTCCTGGGGCTCACCGCCCTCGACAGCGGCACCATCCGCTACCAGGGCAGGCCCATCGGCGTCTCGGCGCGCAAGCGCATCGGCTACATGCCGGAGGAGCGCGGGCTCTACCCCCAGATGCGGGTCAGTGATCAACTGGTCTACCTCGGGCTGCTCAGTGGCTACTCGAAGGCCGAGGCCACCGCCGCCGCCGAGCACTGGACGGGACGGCTCGGCCTGGAGAAGGCCCGCCGCTCCCGTCTGTCGGAACTCAGCCTCGGCAACCAGCAGCGGGTCCAGCTGGCCGCCGCGCTGCTGCACGATCCCCGGCTGCTCATCCTCGACGAGCCGTTCTCCGGGCTCGACCCCTCGGCGGTCGCCGTAATGAGCGATGTCCTCGAAGAGCAGTCGGCCCAGGGGAAACCCGTGCTCTTCTCCAGCCACCAGCTCGATCTGGTGGAACGCCTCTGCGACCAAGTGGTGATCATCTCCGACGGCCGGATCGTCGCCGACGGTTCGGTCGCCGGGCTGCGCGAGGGCGCGCCGCTGCGTTACCGCGTCGTCGCCGACGGTCTCACCGAGGGATGGACCGCACCGGTCCCCGGCGCGAAGGAGCTGGGCCGGGACGACGACGGCTGCTCCGTCGAGATCGAGGACGGCCAGGAGCAGGAGCTGCTGGCCGCCGCGCAGAAGCTGGGGCCGGTGCGCGAGTTCACTCCCGTACGCCCTGATCTTGCTGAACTGTACCGAGATGTGGTGAGCGCCCATGGCGTCGACGGAGCCTGAACACCTGCCCGCCGTCGTCTCCGTCCGGCTGGTCGCCGGGCGTGAGCTGCGGACCCGCCTCGGCTCGGCGGGATTCACCGTCGGCACCCTGGTCACGATGGTGATCGTCGCGATTCTGGTGCTGCTGCCCAGCTTCCTCGGCGGCGACGACGACAAGACCGTCGCCGTTGTCGGGCTCTCCCAGGCCCAGCGCGACGCGCTCGTCGCCGACGGGATGCCGGGCGAGCGTCCCGACATCAAGCCGGTCGACGACGCCGCCGAGGCCCGGCGGCTCGTCAAGGACGAGGATGTCGCCGGCGCCGTGATCGCCGACGGTTCCGGTGTACGGATCACCATCGGCAAGAAGTCGGACTCGGCGCTCGGTGACGCGCTCAATGTCCGCCTCGGGCAGCAGGCCCTCGCCGATGAGCTGACCGATCGCGGGGTGGATCCCGCGGCCGTCGCCGGTTCGGTCGACACCGCGGCCGTGACCTACCTCAAGGACGACGCCGGGGACACCCAGCGCGTCGTCCTCGCGTATGTCGTCTCGATGATCCTGTTCACCCAGATCATCGGCTCCGGCGCGGCCGTGGCCCAGGGCGTCGTCGAGGAGAAGAGCACCCGGGTCATCGAGATCCTGCTGGCCAAGGTGCGGCCGACACCGCTCCTGGTCGGCAAGGTGATCGGCATCGGGACCCTGGGCCTGGTCCAGCTCCTCGCCGTGGCGGTGGCCGGAGTCGCCACCGCGTCGATCGCCGGAACGCTCGCCATCGAGTCCACCATCGTCGAGGTCGCCTGGGCCAGTCTCGCCTGGTATCTGCTCGGCTACGCCTTCTACGGCTTCCTCTACGGCGGAGTCGGCTCCATGGTCTCCCGCCAGGAGGAGTTGGCCGGGCTCACCGTCCCGCTCCAGCTGGTCAACTCCGCGGCCCTGGTGGCGGCGGTGCTGGGGCTCCAGGACATCGGCTCCGACTGGCTGGCCGCCCTCAGCTACATACCGCCGTTCTCCGCCATCATCGTGCCCATGCGGATGGCCGGCGGCGTGGCCACCTCGTTCGAGATCGTCGCCCCCGCGCTGATCCTCGTCCTGTCGACGGCCTTCGTGGCCTGGCTCGGCGGGATCATCTACAACCGGTCGATCCTCAACACCGGGAAGCGCATGAAGCTGGCGCAGGTACTGCGCCGTGCCTGACATCCCCGGCGCGGGCCCGGTCCCGACAGCCCCGGACGTGGTGATCGTCGGCACCGGGCCCAACGGTCTGGCGGCCGGTGTCACCCTGGCCAGGGCCGGGCTGCGGGTCGAACTCTACGAGCGGGACGGGCAGATCGGCGGCGGGCTGCGTACCGCGTCGCTCTTCGACAGCGACATCGTGCACGACATCTGCTCGGCGGTGCATCCGATGGCCGCAGCCTCGCGCTTCTTCCGCGAGTTCGATCTCGCCGCGCGGGGCGTCGAGCTGCTGTCCCCGGAGGTCAGCTACGCCCATCCGCTCGACGACGGGCGGGCGGCGCTGGCCTTCCGGGATCTCGACGCCACCTGTGCGGGGCTCGGCCGGGACGGCGACCGGTGGCGGGCGCTGATGCGCCCGCTGGCCGAGCACAGCACCGGTACGGTGGACTTCGTCCTGTCGGGGCAGCGTGCGCTCCCCCGCGACCTCGTCGCACCGCTGCTGCTCGCCCGGGGCATGCTGGTACACGGTACCCGGCTCACCCGGAGACGCTTCCGGGACGAACCGGCCCGTGCCCTGCTCACCGGGGTGGCCGCGCACGGGGTGGGCAAGCTGCCCAGCCTCGCGTCCGGGGCGGTGGCGCTGCTGCTGGGGCATCTCGCCCACACCGGGGCGGGCTGGCCGCTCCCCCGGGGCGGCAGCGCCCGGATCGCGGATGCCCTGGCCGCCGACATCATCGCGCACGGCGGTGTCTTCCACACCGGTGTCGAGGTGACGGATCTCGCCGAACTCCCCGCGGCGAAGGCGGTGCTGCTGGATGTGAGCCCGAAGGGGCTCCGTGCCCTGGCCGGGGCGCGGCTGCCGAGCCGGTACGCGCGGGCGCTGGACGCCTTCCGTTACGGTCCGGGGGCGGCCAAGGTCGACTTTCTCGTCTCGGAGCCGATTCCCTGGGCCGCTCCCGAGGTCGGCACGGCGGGCACGGTCCATCTCGGCGGGACCCAGGCCGAGATGTTCCGCCAGGAGACGCTGACCGCCCGGGGGGTACGTACCGACGAGCCCTTCGTCCTGCTGGTCGATCCGGCGGTCACCGACCCCGGCCGGGCCCGGGGCGGCGTCCGTCCCGTTTGGGCGTACGCGCATGTCCCCCACGGTGACCCCACCGACCCGGGAGACCTCGTCCGGGACCGGATCGAGCGGTACGCGCCCGGATTCCGCGCAACCGTCCTGGCTCAACGCAGCGTCTCAGCAAGCGGGTTGGAACGTTACAATCCGAATTACGTCGGCGGCGACATCGGGGCGGGGGCCATGACTCTGGGGCAGAGCGTCCTGCGTCCCACCGCGCGCTTCGACTCCTATCGCACTCCCCTGCCCGGGGTCTATCTGTGCTCGGCCTCGACTCCACCGGGGCCCAGTGTGCATGGAATGTCCGGGTATCTGGCGGCGCTTTCGGCGCTGCGCCGGGAGTTCGCGATCCGCACGCCTCCGCCGCTCGGTCCGGTGGAGACGGGCATGTTTACCAAGTAGAACCCAAGGAAAGGCAAAGAACATGGAAACGACTCTGGGAGAGCAGCTCTTACTTCTGTCGCTGGACGACGAATCCGGCGCCGAACGGGAGTCCACCAGGGTCGCCCCGGCCATCGCCGGGTCCGCCCCCCCTGGGGGGCCCGGGGCGCCATGTACGGACACAAAATGCCGGGCGCAGATGCTAGGACACAGATTTAC
>NZ_JBEPCY010000022.1:0-125411 GCF_040299965.1 Streptomyces sp. NPDC000594
ACACTCAGGTTTTTTTATTTGTGTCTCTCCCCGCGGCGGCCGCCTTACCCTTGCCCTCTGGCGCCTCCCCCACGGGGGGGGGGGGGGGCGCCCGGTTCACCGGGCGCACCCCCGTTCCATGTCCCTGGGCACGCTCGGGGGACGCGTGGGGACCGGGTCAGCCGGCCGGGGTGAGCCGTCCCTCTGCGGCGGGCCGTCCCCCGGAGGCGAGCCGGGCGGCGGAGGTGCCGAGCCCCCGGGGGCCGCGCAGCAGCGGCGTACCCGCCCCGGTCGCCAGCTCGTCCGCCCCGTACCGTCTGGTCCGCCGGTGCCAGTTGAGGATGCCCGCATGCCAGTCCTCGATCTCCCGGACATACGCGTCCAACGCCGCCCGCTGCGCCTGGTCCAGGCCGAAGTCCGCGCAGAGTACGGGCAGTTCATGGTCCCGCACATGGAGGAACTGCCGCAGCCGGCCCCGCATCAGATCGTCCACGACGGCGACACCGGAGGGGTAGTCGCAGTCGAAGAAGGTCCGGACGACCAGGACCGCGTTGTGCACCTCGCCCTCGGCCTCGATCTCCTTCTGGTACGAGAAGAGGTCGTTGAGCAGGACGCAGTAGTCCTGCGCGGAGCGCTCCAGACTCCGTACCGTCCCGCTGTCCAGCACGGCGGCGGGGAGCCGCGCCGCGTGCCGCAGCCGGGCGAGCAGCATCGTCAGCTCCGAACCGAAGGTGGTGCGGCGCATCTCCAGATAGTCCACCGGGTCGGGGATCCGGTGCTGCGCCTGGTTGTGCAGCTCCCAGCGCCAGCTCTCCAGCATCACCTCGATCGCCGAGGCGAGCTGCCGCCGGGCGCCCGCCGCCATCGGCTCGGCCGTACGGGCCCAGAGATCGGCCAGTGACCGCTCCAGCGGGGAGGCGGCCGCGAGCCGCCCGAGGGCGGGCTCGTCCACGGGGATGCAGGCCAGCAGCCGTTCATGGCAGAGCCGGGCGCCGGCCTGATTGCGGGGGCGGCCGAAGGCGAACGGGTAGTAGTCGTCGCCGTAGGTCCCCCAGGTGAGCCATTCGGCGCTCAGCTCCAGCTCCTCGGGGGTGGCGTCCGGGTCGAGCCCCGCCGAGCAGAGGGCGAGGTCGAAGCCGCGCAGCATCGTTTCGTCCCAGATATCGGTGAGCAGTCCCATCCGGCCGGCCCACTCCACCGACTTCTCCCGCGCGTCCCGGTGGTGCGGGCTGAGGGTGAGCGGGAAGGGCAGGTCGAACTCCGGCAGGAGCGAGGGGCCGACCGGCCGGTGGGGCACATGGGTGAGGGTGCGCAGCCGCTGCCGGGCCGGGCGGCCGAGGAGATTGCGGATGTCCAGCGCGGTGGTGCCGATCAGCCCACCGGTCAGGGGTACGCCACCGGCCAGAGGTACACCAGCGGTCAGCGGGAGCCCCCCGGCCGGTCCCTCGTTCATATAGCGGCTGGAGCGCAGATGCCACTCATGGCCGCCGGACTGCCAGTCCTGGAGCCCCTTCACATAGAGCGCGACGGCGGCACAGTCGGCGGGCGGCAGCCCCAGCTCCAGACAGAGCGCGGGGACCTCGGTGAGGGCGGTGTTCTCGAACTGCTGGAGCCGGGAGGTCAGCAGGTCGTTCACGGTCTCGGCGGCCTCCTGGGTGGTGCAGTCCAGGAAGGTCTCCAGGACCAGGACGCCATTGCTCAGCTCGCCCTCGTCCTCCACCTCCCGCTGGTAGGAGAAGAGGTCGTTCCGCAGATGCACCGCGTCGGCGAAGGTGTCGGTGAGCACCCGCAGCGGCCGGGAGGCGGCCACCGCGTCTGGCACCTCCGCCCCCACCGCGCACTCCACCAGCTGGGCCGACCAGGGGGCGCCGCCGACCTTGCGGCGCATCTCGATGTATTCGACGGGGTTGGCGATCCGCCCCTCGTTGATGTTGGACAGCTCCCACAGGGACTCGTTGAGCAGATTGCGGGTGGATACGGTGAACCGCGCCCGCCACGCCGGGGACATGGCCGGAACCGTACGGGTCCACAGATCGGCCAGCCCCGCCTCGACGGGGTTGGCCGGACGGGGTGTCCGGCGCAGCGGATCCCGGGGCATGAAGGCGGGCAGCCGGTCCAGGTACCTCTTGCCGCCCTCGCGGTCATGGGTGCGCTTGAACAGCTCCAGGAAGTGGTCGTCGAAGAAGAAGACCCAGGTGTACCAGTCGGTGATGAGGTTCAGTACCTCGGCGTCGCAGTCCGGGTGGGTGTAGCCGCAGAGCAGGGCGTAGTCGTGGGCGTCGAGATCGTGCTCCTCCCAGATGCCCGAACCCTCCAGCATGCCCATGCTCCGCGCCCACTCACGGGTGTGCGAACGGGCCGTTTCGACATGGGGGTTGAGCCGTGCCGGGTACGGCACATAGAAGTCGGGGAGGACAAAGGGCTGGGCCATGGCGTGCGGGACCTTCCGGGCCGGGGAGGGAGGTGATCCGCCCAGCATGAACCGTCACTTCGGTGCGGTAGGCGAACACCGCGACAGTCATCCGAAATGATGAATGGGCCGCCGGTCGGGAACCCGGCCGGGAACCCGTCGGGGAACCGGCGGCCCGCCGGGATCAGCGCACCGGCCGCACGTCGGACGCCTTCACGAACGCCACCCGATGGCCGAACTGCACCTGGTAGTACAGCTCCTCGCCGCGCACCACCCGATGGCCCGAGGGATCGAAGGTCTTGGCGAACAAGTACTCCCCGGGCAGCAGATCACCCGCGACATACCGCTGTCCCGCCGCCAGGGTGTACGGCAGCGGTGCCAGCGGCTGGACCGGCACCCCCTCCGGATACGCCGCGGGCTCCGGATAGGCCCTCCCGTACACCGGCACCTCCGCGAGACCCGGACGCGGTGTCAGCAGCAACGCCCGCGACCCCACCGCCGTCGGCCGGTCGGCCGGGTTGTGGAACCACGCCTTCTGCCCCAGGTACCACACGGCCGTCCAGTCGCCCCGCCGCTCGGCCACCGCGTACCGCTGCCCCGTCGACGCCCGCGCCCCCGTGTCGTTCACCTGGGTCGTGGACTCCCCGCCGTCCGGCCGCAGCCCGATGTCCCGGACCAGCGGCGCCCCGTCCGAGGGTGCCGTGTGCAGCCGGACCGCGCCCGAACCGTGCGGCGCGCACACCTCACCCGGCTTCACGCACCCCGTGTACACCGGCTGATGGACCGGGTACTCGGGACGGATGGTCACCGCCCGCGCCCGCGGCCCCGCCGTCGCCTCGAACGGCCGCCCCAGCAGCTCGAAGTAGTGCGCCCAGTCCCAGTACGGACCCGGGTCGGTGTGCATGCCCCGGATCGTCGCCGGAGTCGTCCCCGGGACATTGTCGTGCCCCAGGATGTGCTGCCGGTCCAGCGGGACGTCGTACCGGTGCGCGAGATGACGCACCAGCCGCGCCGACGACCGGTACATCGCCTCCGTGTACCAGGCGTCCGGGTCCGCCAGGAAGCCCTCGTGCTCCAGCCCGATCGCGTGCGCGTTGACGAACCAGTTCCCCGCGTGCCAGGCCACATCCTTCAGCGGCACATGCTGGGCGATATGCCCGTCCGACGCCCGCAGGCTGTACTGCCACGACACATACGCCGGATTCCGCACCAGCCGCAGGGTGGTCTCCCAGGTGGCCTCGGTGTCATGGACCACGATGTACCGCACCCGCTGCGATGCGGGGCGGTCCGCCTTGTCGTGGTTGCCGTACCCACCGCCCGGCAACTCCTGGTACGGGGCCGGAAGCCACTCGCACGACACCGTGCGGGGACACTCGGGAACACCGGCCGTGCCCGAACCGTCGTCACCGTCCGCGCGCCGCGCCCGTGGCCCCGCCCCGGCCCGCTCTCCGCGCGGGGGGACCGCCGACGGATCCGCCGCCAGCGTGATCCGCGCCCCGCTGTCCGTGGTCCGCGCCATGCCCGAGCGGATCACCGAAAAGACCTCGTCCGCGTAGGCCCGCGCGGCCGTCCGCTCCCCGGCCCCGGAGTACAGCGCCACCGCCCCGTACCACGCGGCCGGGGAGCCGCCCGCCGGACGGCCGAGCCTGCGCTGGGCGTCGGCCAGCAGCGCCGCCCCGCCCCGGACATTGGCGGCGGGGTCGGCGCGGAGCCGCTCCGCGCCGATGCCCGAGAGCCGCGCCGCCCGCTCCAGGGTCCGCAGCCGTGCCGGTACCCGGCCCGCCACCGGGGCTCGCTCCGCCCGGGCGGCGGCGGGCAACGGCCGCCGGTCGTCACCCCGCCGGTCCTCGCCCGGACCGTGCCCCGCCGCACCGTGATGGCGCGCCGACCGCGCCAGCGCCGTCCGTGCGTCGGTGAGATGCATCGGCCCGTACCCGCCGGAGACACTGGGCGCGCCCCCGTGCCCGTCCCAGCGGGACTGGAGATAGGCGACCCCGAGCAGTACCGAACGCGGCACCCGGTACTCCGCCGAGGCGGCGGAGAACGCCCGTACCAGCGAATCGGACCGCCCCGGCGGCCCCGCGTCGGCGACCCCCGGTTCGGCCGCCAGCAGCGGCAGCAGCAGCGCCACCACCGCCGCCCCCGTCCCCGCCCGGCGCGGAAGCGACCTCACCCGGGACGGAACCGCCCCGGACGGTGTACGTGCGCGAAGAGGTGTTCGTACGCGAAACGGAGCGGGCACAGCGGCCTCCTGCGGCGGACGGGGTACGGGGGGAACCCGCGCCCAGGGCACGGGACCTCACGCATATCCACCCCCGGACCCCGCCGTCAATCAGGCCGTGCCGGTACGCCCCGCCCGACCGCTTCTTTCGGCCGTATCCGGAACCGCACACCGGACCGCGTACCGGAACCGGACACCGGACCGCGTACCGGAGAGGTCCGGCCGCTCGGCGCACACGGAAGCGCCGGGCGCCCGGTCGTCCCGGACGCTCGGCGCCTCTCCCCTCCTCGCGGCGCTGTTCCTCGCGGCTCCGTTCCTCGTAGACCTGGCTCCCGTGGTTCTAGCGGGTGCCCACCGCCGCCCGTACCGCCCGGCGGGCCAGCGCGCAGTCGTCGTGCAGCCGCCGCAGGAGCAGCCGCTGCTCCTCACCCGCCGACAGACCACTGGACGACAGGGCGACCGGCCCCGAGGGCGCCGCCTCCCGCATGGTGCGCTGCACCGCCGTCTCATAGGTACGGATCTCACGGGTCAACACCAGCATCAGATTCACCAGAAAGGCGTCCCGCGCGTCCGGACCGGCCAGCTGCGCCGCCTGACTGACCCTCCGGCGCGCCGCCGGGGCGTCCCCGAGCACCGTCCACAGCGTCGCCAGGTCGTACCCCGGCAGGTACCACCCGGCGTGCTCCCAGTCCACCAGCACCGGACCGGCCGGCGAGAGCAGCACATTGGAGAGGAGCGCGTCACCGTGGCAGAACTGGCCGATGCCCTGGCGTCCGCCCGACTGCGCCAGACCGTGCAACAGCTTCTGGAGGTCCCCCAGATCACGGTCGGTGAAGAGGCCCAGCTCGTGGTAGCGCGTGATCCGGGAGGCGTAGTCCAGCGGCCGGTCGAACATCTCGCCCGGGGGCCGCCAGCTGTTCAGCCGGGTGATCGCGGCGAGTACGGCGGTCGAGTCCGCCCGCGGCGGGGCCTCCGCCGGATGCCGGGAGAGCGCCGCCGGACGGCCCGGCATCCGCTCGATCACCAGGGTGCAGTTCTCCGGGTCCGCGGCGATCAGCCGGGGCGCGCGGACCGGGGGCCGCTGCCGGACGAAGGTCCGGTAGACCGCTATTTCGTGCCGGAACCGCTCCACCCATACGGAGGAACGGTCCAGCAGACACTTGGCGACCGCGGTGGTGCGCCCCGTTGTCCCGACGATCAGCACGGACCGGCCGCTCCGGCGCAGCACCTGGACCGGATGGAACTCCGGGCAGATCCGGTGCACCGAGGCGACCGCCATGCGCAGCTGTGTGCCCTGGGCGCCCGACAGGTCGATTCTCCCGCTCAGGGGCGCGCCGGGGGACGCGAACGCCCGCCGCGGCCGGGCGGCGCCCACCGGATCCCCGTACGGTCCGGCCCCGGCCGCGGTGACCGGACGCCGTGGCCGGTACGGGGCGGACACGGAGGACGATGCTGTGTACATGGGGGTGACAGATCCCTTCGTGCGCCGACGGATGTGCATGGGCCGTCCCGTCCCGGCGGCCCGGCGCACCCTGGGGAATGCGAGGGACGCCGGGACGGGAACGACGCGTTCCTACGTCACACCAGAAGGCGGGTGGCACACCATCTGGCGAACCCTGGCGAACCCTGGCGAATAGTCGCCACCCCCCTGACAGGGGGCTACTGTCAACTCAGCCGAGAACCTGGGGGCTTGACGTGACCGGAGTACCCAACACCCGTCTGTGCGACCTGTTCGGCCTGGCCGGCTGGTCCAAGGGCGAACTCGCGAGACTGGTGAACCGGCAGGCGGCGGCCATGGGCCACCCCCAGCTGGCGACGGACACCTCGCGGGTGAGGCGCTGGATCGACATGGGGGAGACCCCCCGCGATCCCGTGCCCCGGGTGCTGGCCGCCCTGTTCACCGAGCGCCTCGGCCGTGTCGTGACCATCGAGGATCTCGGATTCGTACGGAACGGGCGGGCCGGCAGACGGAAGGAGGCGCAGGGCGCCGGTGACCCTGACGGCCTGCCGATGCCACCCGGCCGAACGGCCGCGGTCCTCACCGAATTCACGGGAATGGACCTCATGCTCAACCGACGCGGCTTGGTGGGCGCGGGCGCCGCGCTCGCCGCGGGATCATCGCTCAGCAGCGCCATGCACGACTGGCTGAACACCGACCCCGCCCTCGCCCAGGACGCCCCCTACTCCGAGAACCCCCTGCACGCCGACCCCGCCGGGTACGACCGCTACGAGGCCGCTCCCATCGGGTCCCAGGAGATCGAAGCCCTGGAGCGCTCGGTCGAGGTCTTCCGCGCCTGGGACGCCTCCCGGGGCGGCGGTCTCCAGCGCAAGGCCGTGGTGGGACAGCTCAACGAGGTGGGCGGCATGCTCTCCTATCGCCACCCCGACCACCTCCAGCGCCGGCTGTGGGGGGTCGCCGCCAATCTCGCGGTCCTCGCGGGCTGGATGTCCCATGACATCGGCCTGGAGCCCACCGCCCAGAAGTACTTCGTCATCGCCGCCCACGCGGCCCGTGAGGGCGGCGACCGGCCCCGCGCCGGCGAGGCCCTCTCCCGGGCCGCCCGGCAGATGGTCCACCTGGGCCGCCCCGACGACGCACTCGATCTGATGAAACTCGCCCAGTCGGGATCGGGCGACGAGACCCTGCCGCGCACCCGGGCGATGCTCTTCACCATCGAGGCCTGGGCCCAGGCGTCCATGGGTCAGGGCCAGGCCGTCCGCCGCACCCTCGGCAAGGCGGAGGAGCTGTTCGTCTCCGACAAGGGCGATGTGCCGCCGCCGAGCTGGATGCAGATGTTCGACGAGGCGGATCTGCACGGCATGGAGGCGCTCGCCTATCGCACCCTCGCCGAGCACGATCCCACCGCCGCCTCCATCGCCCAGGGCCATGCCCGCAAGGCGCTGGAGCTGCGGGAGGGCGGACGTCAGCGCTCCAAGATCTTCGACTACATCTCCATGGCCTCGGCCAGCTTCATCGCCGACGACCCCGAACAGGCCGACCGGTACGCCCGGCTGGCCCTGGTCTCCATGGGGGAGACCTCCTCCCATCGGACCTGGGACCGGCTGCGCGAGATGTACCGCCTCACCGGCGAGTTCTCGGGCTTCGGCCGGATCGAGGAGCTGCGCCGCGAGATCCGGCTGGCCCTGCCCAACAGCCCCTCGCTCAGGGCCAGGAACGCGGAGATCTGACCCCCCGCACGAGAGGTCTCCCGCACGAGAGGTCAGTACTCCACCCGTGCGACCAGCACACAGGCGTCGTCCTCGCGGTCCTCGCCGCCGAAGGTCTCCACCACCGCGCGCAGACACTCCTGCGCGTCCCGGGCCGCCGCGAAGCGCGGTGCCAGCGCCAGCAGTCGCCCGGCGGTGGAGAGGGAGCCCTCGGCGGGCCCGGTCCGGCCCAGTGCGTCGGTGTGCAGGATCAGCAGATCGCCCGGGAGGAGGGTGGTGTCCGCCTGCTCGTAGCGGCTGGCGGGCCCGGCACCGAGCAGCACCCCCTCGGGCGGGGTCAGCGGCCGTCCCGTCCCGCCGCGGAAGAGCAGCGGGGCGGGGTGGCCCGCCTGCGCCCAGGAGAGGGTGCGGCTCTCCGGGTCGAAACGGCAGCAGACCGCACTGCCCAGGGTGGGCTGTGCCGAGGTCTCCAGCACCTGGTTGAGATGGCCCAGCAGCGCCCCGGGTGCCACACCCGCGAGTCCCATCCCCCGGATGGCGCCGAGCAGTACGGCCATCGCCGAGGTGGCGGTGACCCCATGGCCGGTGAGATCGCCGACCCCGAGCAGGGTGGAGCCGCCCGGCAGCGGGAAGGCGTCGTACCAGTCGCCGCCGACCAGGGCGCTGTTCCCGGAGGGGAAGTAGTGGCCGGCGACATCGAGCCCGCCGCTGCCGTCGTCGGGCAGTGGGAAGGAGCCGGGGCCGAACGGGAGTACCGCTTCCTGGAGTTCCACCGCGAGCCGGTGCTCGGTGCGCTCGGCGTACCGGTGGCGGCGGAGCGAGTCCCGGCTCTCCCGGACCGCGCGCTCACTGCGGCGCAGCTCGCTCACATCCCGGAAGACCGCCCACATGGCGGCGGTGGAGCCGTCCGCGTCCAGGACGGGTTCGCCCGTCATATGGACGGTGCGCACCCGGCCGTCGGGCCGCACCATCCGGAACTCGCCGTCGATGGGGCGCCCGTCCACCAGACAGCCCGTCACCAGCGCGGTGAGCAGCGGCTGGTCCTCGGCGAAGACCACCGACGGCAGCTCGTCCAGGGTCATGGGCCCGCTGAGCGGGGAGCGCCCGAGGATCTGGTACAGCTCCTCGGACCAGCTCACCTCGTCGGTGAGGAGGTTCCACTCGGCGCTGCCCACCCGGCTGAGCAGCGAGCCGGGGCGCTGGGCGCTGTCCGCCTCGTACGGGGCCAGCTCGGCCGCGTAGGCCTGCGAGGGGACGAACGCGCCCGGCGCGCCGAAGGGGTCGGGCGTGCCGAAGGGGTCGGACAGGCCGGGGCCCTCGGCGTGGCGGGTACCACCGCGCGTGTCGTACGGGGCGAGGGCGTCCACACCGTCGCGGTCCCCCTCGCCCGGGGCGGATCCTCCGCCGGCGGGGTGCGCGGGTGGGCCGTCGGGCCCCGGCAGCCCCTCCCGGAGCTGGTCCAGATGGGCGCCGAGGTCGTCGAGTTGATGGACGGCCAGATCGCACAGGGCGCGCTGCCAGCGGAGGCGTGGGTCGTCCTCGTCCAGGGCGGTGTCCTGTCGTACGGCGTCCATATCGCCGCGCAGCAGGCGGGTCCGGCTGATCAGAGCGTCGACGGTGCCGCGCTCGGGAGGCTGTGAGGCGGAGGGGTCCGCGAACACATGGGACGGCATGTCGTACTCCGATACAGGCGTGGCCGAGGCCAGGTCTGAGACACGGTCTGAGCAAGGGGCCGTGACGACTCTTGCACAGGGAGCCAGGGGCTGTAAGCGATTCGGCGACACTCGATACGGTGGTGCCCGAGTCATATGTCGTCGGCGCGCATTCTGATGCGCTGAATTCCGGCCATACCGTGGGCTGTTGGGTACAGGATACGCCTCGGCGCGGCGCTCCCGGACACCCGGGGCGCGCCGGAGGGAGCGGTGTCGGGCGAGGGGACCGGAGGGGTCCGGTGCCGTGGGTACGGGTGGGGCCGCCGAGCGGGCCGGACCGGTCGGGCGCCCCGGGTGAGCTGCGCCGGTGTCGCTTCGGGGGAGGGGCGGGCCAGGGCGCGGGGCCGTGGTGCGGGGTGCCGCGCCGGCCCTTCCCGGTGGGTCGGCGGAGGACCGGCGTTGCCCCGGTGACCGGGCGGACCCGAGAGGGTGATGCGTCATGAACCGGCCAGTGACCCGCCCGGGGTGGATGACCCCCCTGAAGGGTGTGCGAATGGCGTGGAATCGACTCCCCCTGACGGTGCTTCCGGAGGTGCCGACGGTGACGGTGGTGTCCCGGGAGGGCGTGCGGAGCACCCGGGTGCTCCGCCGGGCCGGCCGGGGGAAAGGTGTCCCCGCCCAGCTCGTGGTGGTGCGACACGCCGGAGCGGCCCGCCCGGGACGCCCCGGTCGGGCCGGGTGTCCCCGGCGCGGAGGGCGGCCGGCGCTCCTGACGGCTGTCCGAAGGAGGGACTGGTGTACGACACGCCGGGGCATATGCCCCGGTCACGCCGAAGGGCCGTCGGCACGGGTGGGGAGGCGCCGCTGTTCCGGGCAAAGGGGGCAGCCGTTGTTCCGGGTGAAAGGGACGGCCGCCGCCCCGGTGCGGGGACGGCGGCCGTCGGGCGCGGCACGGGATCAGCCCCGGCCCTCCAGGGCCGCCCGCTGGAGGAAGGCGAGCCGGGCCCGCTTCTCCGGCTTGTCGATCTCCGGGCCCAGCTCGAAGCCGGCCCGGACCAGCCGGGCCAGCGCCCGCTCGTTGCGGGTGTCGGGCTCGGCGACGATCCGCTGGACCGAGGGGTCGGTGAGGACGAACCCGATGAACGCCTGGAGCAGACCGCCGGTGAACCCGCGCTCGGCCTCCCCGCCCGAGGCCCCGATCAGCAGATGGACACCAAAGTCGCCCGGCTGCACCTCGTAGCACTCGCCGACCGGGTCGGCCGCGGGGTCATAGGTCTGGAAGAGCGCCACCGGTACCCCGTCCCGCAGGGCGAGAAAGGCGTGGTGGGTGCTGAGGGAGTCCACATAGGCGTAGATCTCCTGTACCTGGTCGACGGTGTGCCCCACCATCCCCCAGTAGCGGGCGCGCTCCTCGGAGACCCAGCCATGGACCAGTTCGGCGTCGGCGGCGGGGTCCAGCGGCACGATGCGGACGGTGCCGAAACCTTCGACGGTCTGCTCGTGCACGGCCGTACGGGTGCGCACGGGGGAATCAACGGACACGGTTCTCCTCGGTGAGTCTGTTCCAGTCGGTGAGTACGGGGATGAGCCCACCGGTCAGCCAGAGCGGCAGCTGATCGCGGCGGTGCGGGTCGCCCTCGGCCCCGGAGGCGCCGAACGGCACCACCCAGAGGCTCCGGTCGCGGTCGGCGAGGTCCCAGACGTAGCGGGCGGCAGGGCCGCGCCAGCTCAGATCGGTCACGCCGGGCACGCTGCTGGTGGAGAGGACGCAGTCCTGGTCGCCGGAGAGTCCGGGCCATGCCTCGGCCTCCTTCCCGGGCAGCGCCTGCCAGGGGGCGAGCCGGTGGGTGTCGCCCCAGACGGCCTCCGGCCCGCCGCCCCCGCCGGACACGTCGGCATCGGGCCTCCCGTCGGTGCCTTCGTCGGTGGCTTCGGCGGCGACCTCCTCCAGTGCGGTACGGGCCGCACCGGCCCGGTCCAGCTCCGGCAGGGCCCCGGTGGTCAGCAGCCCCTCCAGGGCGAAGCCGACCCGGGGGAGGAAGGCGAGCCAGGGCCGCAGCTCCCGGGGGTGGCCGGTGGCGGCGATCCGTTCGGCCAGCGGCGCCAGGACGGGGTCGGAGCCCAGGATCCGGGCCACGGCCGAGCGCACCTGTGCGTACCGGGCGGCGTCGGCGCTCTCCGCGTCCATCCGGCGGTCCCATGCGAGGAGCCGGTCCCGCAGCGCGGCGGCCGGTCCGCTCAGCCCGTCGAGCCCGGCGACCAGCGCCAGCAGGGGCCCGGCGGAGTCCAGCCGGGTGTCCATGTGGATGGGGGACATCGCCGGGGCGGACCAGTCCTGATGCTCGCCGAGGAGTGCGCGGATGCGCTCGGCCCGGTGCGCGGGGGCGAACTCGGCGCCCAGCGGCGCGGCGAGGCCTCGCTCATTGGCCATCACGGCCACCCCGTCCACCTCCCGTCGCGGCGGCTCGTGCCAGCCCTGCCAGGTGTGGCCGGGTGCCCAGGCGTCGACCGGGCGCATCCGGTTGTCCGGGTGCCGCAGCGGGACCCGGCCCGCCACCCGGTGGAGCACCCCGCCCGAGGTGTCGGCGGCCTGGACGACATTGACCGGCTCCACCCAGCGGTCCACGGCGCGGTCGATGTCCGCGACGGTCCTGGCGCGCAGCAGCGCGGGCAGGACGTCGAACCCCAGCTCCCCGGTGACCCGGGGCGGGGTGCGCAGGCTGTAGCTCTCGGGGTCGCCGGGGCCGCCCATGATCACCGGGCCCCGCTCGGTCTCCACGATCCCGACCGTCACCGGGTCGCCCCCCGCGACCTCGATGGTCTCGGTGTGCGCGGTGGCCGGCCGCCAGCCGTCGGGGCCCAGCGCCTCCACCCCCGTCGCGGTGGTGCGCAGCCGCTCCCGGTACAGGTCCTGGTAGTCGGCCATGGCGTTGGTGATCGCCCAGGCCACCGGGCCGGCATGGCCGAAGTGGGCGATACCGGGTACTCCGGGCATCGCCAGGCCCACCACGTCGAACTCGTCGCAGGCGAGTCGGATCTGCTGGTAGACGCCCGGGTCCTCGATGATCCGGTGCGGATCGCCCGCGATCAGGGCGGCACCGCTCGCGGTGCGCTCCCCGGTCACCAGCCAGCCGTTGCTGCCCGAGCCGCCCGCGTCGGTGGCGAAGAGGCCGATCAGATCGTCGCCGAGGACCCGGCCCACCTCGTCCCGCCAGAACTTGGTGGGGAAGCCGGCGAAGAGGATATGGGCCGTGAGCCAGATGCCCAGCGGGCTCCAGGGCCGCCAGGGGTCGGGGGTGAGGCCGGTCGCCGCGAACTGCGGCGCGCGGGCGGCCCCTTCGGCGAGCCCCGCGTCGACGCCCTCCGCATAGCGGGTGACCCAGGCGGCGGTGGCGGGATCCAGTCGTTCGAAGCAGCGCCGCGCGGTGTCGTCGAGCCGTGCCTGGCGGGCGAAGCGGTCCCAGTCGACGGCGGATTCGCCGAGGAAGGAGGCGGAGGTGCCCTGGGAGCGATGGCGGTCGACCTCGATCTGCCAGGCCCGGTCGACGGCGGCGTTGTACCCCTGGGCGAAGGCGAGTTCCTCCGCACCGCTGGCCCGGAGATGGGGGATGCCCCAGTCGTCCCGGTAGACCTTGAAGTTCACAGAGCTCTCCCCGCCCATGACTGACGCGTGTCAATTTCGCTTTAGGTTAGGCTGGCCTAAATTAATGCACAGGTGTTCGGTGGGCAAACCCGGAGAAGCCGGGAGCGACCGCGATATACGAGGAGGCAACGGCGATGGGCCATGGCTGGGAGGGCGTCGTCCTCAAACTGATGCGGGGCAAGGACTTCACCTTCACCGTGACCGGTGCGGAGCAGGTCGGCGAGAACTTCCGGCGTGTCCATCTCACCGACGGCGGGATGCTGGCCCAGACCGGCGTCCACCCCACGATGTGGGTACGGGTCTGGTTCCCCAACGCGGGCAGGCCCCATCAGCGCGCGTACACCCTGGTCGACGCCGACCCGGTCGCCGGGACCTTCGCCCTGGAGTTCGCCCTGCACGACGGCCCGGCCAGCGACTGGTCGCGCACCGCCCGGCCGGGCGACACCGTCGACGCCACCCTCCAGGGCACTGGCTTCAGCGCCCCCGAGCCGCCGCCGGGGCGGCTGTTCGCCGTCGCCGACCCCGCTTCGCTCCCCGCCCTCAACTCCCTGCTCGACGCCTTCCCCGGGGTCCCCGCCACCGTGTGGTTCGAGACCCCGGACCCGGCGGACGACGCGCTGCCGCTCCGTGCCGACCCCGCCTGCCACGAGGTGCGCAGGATCCCGCGCCGGGACGGCGGGCGCCATCTGGTCGCCGAGGTCACCTCCGCCCTGCCCGCCCTGCTGGCGGGGGACGGCGACCCGTATCTCTGGATCGCCTGTGACACCGTGACCACCCGCTCCCTCGCCGGGCACGCCCGCAAGGAGCTGGGGCTGCCCAAGGAGCGGGTCAACGCCCTGGGGTACTGGCGCCCCTGACCACCCGTAGCCCTGACCACCCGTAGCCCTGACCGCCCCCGGGAGCCTCCCGTATCCCGCTGAACCACCTCATACCGCCCACTGTCGACCCTGGACCGCCAGGCTCGACAGTGGGCGATGTAATACTCAATCCATGAGTGCACATATGACAGGTGGTGACGGTCCGGTCCTGCCGGAGGAGATACGGATCATCCGGGCCGCCGCCCGGGACGGCGAGCGGCTCACCGCCATGGTCCAGGGCGCGAGCGCCTACCGAGGGGCCTACGCGCCGATGGTCGCCGGCTACCGCGTGGACCCCGCGTATCTGGCGACCCACCCCGTCTTCCTGGCGGTCGACGCCCAGGACACCCTGCTCGGCTTCTACTCCCTGGTCCTCAGCCCGCCCGAGCTGGATCTGATGTTCGTCGCCGACCACGCCCAGGGCCTCGGCATCGGCCGCCGGCTCATCGGCCATATGCTCGGCGAGGCCCGTACCGCAGGAATCACCGAGGTCCGGGTGGTCTCGCACCCGCCGTCCGAGGGCTTCTACCGCAGCGTGGGCGCCGAGCGCGTCGGCACCTCCCCGGCGGTGCTCCCCAAGATCACCTGGGAACGCCCCGAACTGGTCTTCCGGGTCGCACCGGCGGGCTGAACCCCACCGGGCCCCACCGGGCGGCCGTCCCCCGGTCCCCGGAGCGGCGCGGGGTCGGCGCCGCCCCGGGGACCGCCGGGGATCAGACCACCGCGCCCGTCCCCGTACGCGGTGGCCGCGCGGCCCGGGGCTTCTCCGGGTGGCGCAGCTGGAGCCCCACCGCCAGCGGCATCGCGGTGAAGATCGTCGACGCGATTCCCACCACCACCCCGGTCAGCAGCGCCAGCGAGAAGTCCGCCAGCGAGTCCCCGCCCAGCACCGCGAGGGCCACCAGGACGAAGAGCGCCCCCATCCCGGTGTTCACCGTCCGGGGCAGGGTCTGCGCCACCGCCAGGTCCGCCAGCTCCGGCCACTCTCCGCGCGGCGACATCCGCCGCAGCTCCCGCAGCCGGTCCAGGACCACCACCGTGTCATTGACCGAGTAGCCCACCACCGTCAGCAGCGCCGCGAGGAAGACACTGTCCACCGGCTTGCCCAGCCAGGCGAACAAACCCACCACCAGCAGCACGTCCTGCACCATCGCCACCACGGCGGCCACCGCCAGGGTCCAGCGGAACCGCACCGTCAGATAGAGCAGCTGGGCGGCGACCGCGACGCCCAGCGCGATCAGCGCATGCCGGCGCAGCTCGGCGCCGAGGCTCGGGCCGATCTTCTCGTCCCGCTCCACGGTGACCTCGCCCACCGTCTTCCCCAGCGCCGTACGGATGGTCTCCTGCTCCGCGTTGCTCAGCTCACCGGTGCGGACCGTCACCCCGTGCTCGCCGTCGGCCTGGACCACGGCCCGGGGGAAGCCCGCGTCCGCCACCGCCTGCCGGGCCCGGTCCGCGTCCACCGGACGCTCGGCGGCGTAGTGGATCTGCCGCCCGCCGGTGAACTCCACGCCGAACTCCAGCCCCCGCCCGGCGATCCCGCCGAGTGCGAGCAGCACCAGACCCAGACAGATCCCGAGCCAGCGGCGGCGGTACCGCATCAGCCTCGGGGGCCGCCGCTCCAGCAGGGTGCGCACCCGTCCGCGTACGGTCAGCCCGGTCCAGGCCGGCCGCCGCCGGATCGCGCCCCGGCGCACCGCCCACTCCGCGAGCAGCGGGGTGATCACCATCGCCGACACCAGCGAGGCCAGCACACCGACGGAGAGGGTGATCCCGAACCCCTTGACCGGGCCGGTCGCGAAGACGAACAGCAGCCCCGCCGCGAGCAGGGTGGTCACATGCGAGTCGGTGACCGCGCTCCAGGACTGCCGGAAACCGGTCCGCAGCGGCCGGCGCAGATCGGTGGAGCGGAAGGCGGACCGGGCGTACTCCTCCCGGGCCCGTTCGAACGCCAGCACATTGGCGTCCACGGCGATCCCGATAGCCAGGACGAAGCCGGCCAGACCCGGCAGGGTGAGCGTCGCCCCGAGGGCGAGGATCGCGGCGTACGAGATCACTCCGTACAGCAGCAGCGCCACCGTGGCGAGCGCCCCGACCAGCCGGTAGACGGCGATGATGAACGCGCCGGTGCAGGCCAGGCCGATCACCGCGGCCCAGGCGCTGGCCTTGATCGCCTCCTTGCCCAGGGTGGGGCCGACGACGGACTGCTCGACGGTGGTCACCGGCACCGGCAGCGCCCCGCCCTCGACCAGCGCCGCCAGATCGCGTGCCTCATCGGCCGAGAAGGAGCCGGTGATCTGCGCGGAGCCGCCCGGGATGCCCGTTCCGCAGGCCACCGAGGACTCCATCCCGGGTGCGGAGACCACGGCGCCGTCGAGGACGATCGCCACCCGGCGGGCCGGGTCGCCGGGCGGGGCACAGGCCGCCTCGCCGGTGAGGGCGGCCCACTCCTCGCCGTTGTTCCGGAAGGACAGATCGACCGTCCACCCCCGGCCCGACTGGGTGTCGAGTATCGCCTCGGCGCCCTTGACCCCCTCGCCGGTCAGCGCGGTCGGCCCGAGCCGCAGAAAACTCCCCGGCGCGTCGGGGTCGGGCAGCACCTGTGAGCCGTCCCGCCCGGGGCCGGAGCGGGGTCCATCGGTCACCCCCGCCACCGGATGGAAGGTGAGCTGGGCGGTCCGGCCGATCACCTCGGCGGCCTCCCGGGGGTCGCGCACCCCGGGCAGTTCCACGACGATCCGGCGCTCCCCGGAGCGGGCGAGCGTGGGCTCGGCGACCCCGAGGGCGTCGACCCGCTGCCGCAGCACCTCCAGGGTCCGGTCGGTGGCGGCCGCGTCGGCGCGGACGGTGGGGGAGTCCCGGGTC
Organism: Streptomyces sp. NPDC000594; assembly: GCF_040299965.1. NCBI lineage: Bacteria > Bacillati > Actinomycetota > Actinomycetes > Kitasatosporales > Streptomycetaceae > Streptomyces > Streptomyces sp. NPDC000594. The sequence goes on from NZ_JBEPCY010000022.1 coordinate 16,796, forward strand.
TCCAGGACGATACGGGTGCCGCCGCGCAGATCGAGTCCCAGCCGGGGTGGGACGAGCAGGGCGACGGTGAAGGAGACGGCGATGACGGCGAGCGCGAACAGCGCGCGCCAGAAGGTGGCACGGGAGGACATGGGTGCACTCCAGGAGCAGCCGCGCGGACCGCCCGTGGACGGGCCGGCGCGAAGGAAGGGGAGACAGCGCGTCCCGGCCGCCGGCGCCCGCGGACATGCCGGGGCGACGGGCGGCGGACGCGTCAGAACGTCAGCTGCTCGTGGAGTGGGGTGGTGCCCGGGACTGCCGGGGCTCATGGGCCGGCTGGGGCGGCGCCCTGCCCTGGCGCGGCTGGGCTGCGATCCGCCCGCCGAGCACCGGCGGAGCGGCGAACGCCACCGGCGCCGCCAGCTCGGGGGAGAGGGAGTGGGCCGGGCCGCTCCGCTCCCGGTCCGTCGCGACCACGGCGGTCGGCGCCGTCGGCGCGCGCCGGATCTCCGGCCGGGCGGTGGTGGAGCGCTGCACGGACTCGCTCCGCACGGGAGCCGCCGGGACCACCGACACCGGGGCGGCCACCTGGCCCGCCGACACCGGACCGGAACCGGTCAGCAGGAGCACCACGCTCCACACACCCAGCAGCACCGGCGAGACCGCGGCGACGATACGGGGGCACACACGCTGTCCCATCCGCCCCCCTTTGCTCCCCGGCTCGGCCCCGGACCGGCCCCTGATCTCCCTCAGCGTAGGCGATCCACCCGCCGTCCTCCCCGTCGCCCCGCGTGTGAACGCCTCGTGAACAGCCCCGTCATGGGCGGGCGCGCTGCCTACGATCTCCGACGGACGGTCGCGCACCGATGACCGCCTGCCCGCGCTCCACCCCCTTCGATGGAGGTCGTACGTGTTCGGGAAGGCAACAGCACGCGTCAGACGGACCACAGCACCGCACCGCACCACGGCGACCACGCCATCGCACCACCACCGCGGGCGCACGGCGGCCCTCGCCGCGCTGGCGGCGGGGGCGCTGCTGACCGCCACCGCCTGCGCCTCGGACGACGAGGGGGAGACCACCTCCGGCGGGGTCCCCCTGGTGGCCAAGGGCACCCTCACCACCTGTACCCATCTGCCCTACCCGCCGTTCCAGTTCGAACGGGACGGCAAGGTCGTCGGCTTCGATGTGGCCCTGATCGACCGGGTGGCCAAGGAGCTGGGCGTCAAGCAGAAGATCGTCGACACACCGTTCGAGAACTTCAAGACCGGTGCCTTCCTCAACTCCGGAGAGTGCGATCTCGCCGCCGCCGGCATGACCATCACCGACGAGCGGAAGAAGAACGTCGACTTCTCCGTCCCGTACTTCGACGCCACCCAGGCCCTGCTGGCCACGGCGAAGAGCAAGGTCACCTCCCTGGCCGGGGTGAAGACGGGCAAGCGCACCCTGGGCGCGCAGAGCGGGACCACCGGCGAGAGCCACGCCAAGGAGCAGGGCTTCGACCCGGTCGCCTTCGAGAGCTCCGACGCGGTGCTCAACGGACTGCGCACCGGACAGGTCGACGCCGTCGTCATCGACTACCCCGTCGTCCAGAGCTGGCTCAAGGACCCCGCCAACGCCCAGGCCTTCCGGCTCGGTGAGCACATCCAGACCGGCGAGCAGTACGGAATCTCCGTGAAGAAGGGGAACGACAAGCTGCGCGCCGCCATCGACAAGGTCATCAAGGAGTCCCGGGCCGACGGCGGCTACAACCGGATCTACGAGCAGTGGATCGGACCGCTCCCCCAGGACCAGGGGTGATCTCCCCGCCGCCCGGTCCGGCCGCGCGCCCCGCGGGCCGTCGGCTCACCCGCCGGCAGCGCCGCCGGGCGGTCCGGGGCATCCAGTACGCGGTCCTCGCCGCGGCCGTCGCGGCGGTGGGCCTCCTCGCCGACTGGGGGAGGCTGGCGGAGCAGTTCGCCCAGGGGGAGCTGGTCGGGCAGCTGTTCCCGGAGATCCTTACCGTCGCCCTGCGCAACACCGTGCTCTACACCCTCTCCGGCTTCGCCCTCGGGCTGGTCCTCGGCCTGGTCGTCGCCCTGATGCGGCTCTCCTCCGTCGCCCCCTACCGCTGGGCCGCCATCGTCTACATCGAGTTCTTCCGGGGGCTCCCCGCACTGCTGATCTTCATCTTTGTGGGGGTCGCGGTCCCGCTCGCCTTCCCGGGCACCGAGATACCCGGGGGTACGTACGGGAAGGTCGCCCTCGGCCTCGGTCTGGTCGCCGCCGCGTACATGGCCGAGACCTTTCGGGCCGGCATCCAGGCGGTGCCCCGGGGACAGCTGGAGGCGGCCCGTTCGCTCGGCTTCTCCTATCCCCGGGCGATGGTCTCGGTGATCATTCCGCAGGCGTTCCGGATCGTCGTACCGCCGCTCACCAATGAACTCGTCCTGCTCTTCAAGGACTCCTCGCTGGTGCTCTTCCTGGGGGTCACCCTGAACGAGCGCGAGCTGACCAAATTCGGCCGTGACCTGGCGGGCCAGACCGCGAACTCGACCCCCATCCTGGTCGCCGGGGTCTGCTATCTGCTGGTGACGGTGCCGCTCGGGCTGGTGGTGCGCCGCCTGGAGGCCCGCGCCGCCCGGCCCGGGGACCGCTGACGAAGGAGGGCGTCCCATGGCGTCGAGCGCAACGCCGCCGCAGGGAGCAGGGATCTCGGTCCAGGGGGTGCACAAGTCCTTCGGGGACCGCCAGGTGCTGCGCGGTATCGATCTGGAGGTGGCGCCCGGCGAGGTCGTCTGTGTGATCGGCCCCTCGGGCTCTGGCAAGTCCACCCTGCTGCGCTGTGTGAATCTGCTGGAGGAACCCAGCAGCGGCCGGGTCGTGGTCGGCGGTACGGAGATCACCGACCCGGAGGTCGACATCGACGCCGCCCGCCGCCGGATCGGCATGGTCTTCCAGCAGTTCCATCTCTTCCCGCACCTCGATGTGGCCGGGAACCTCACCCTCCCGCAGCGGCGGGTCCTCGGGCGCGGCCGGGAGCAGGCGCGCGCCGTCGCCCGGGAGAACCTGGAGCGGGTCGGGCTCGCCGACCGTGCCGATGCCTACCCCGCCCAGCTCTCCGGCGGTCAGCAGCAGCGGGTGGCCATCGCCCGCGCGCTGTCGATGGGGCCCGAGGTGATGCTCTTCGACGAGCCGACCTCCGCGCTCGACCCCGAACTCGTGGGCGAGGTGCTGGGGGTGATGCGGGGGCTGGCCGACGACGGGATGACGATGATGGTCGTCACCCATGAGATGGCCTTCGCCCGGGAGGTCGCGGACCGGGTCGTCTTCATGGACGAGGGCGTGGTGGTGGAGGAGGGCCCGGCGGCCCGCATGATCGGCGCCCCCCGCCAGGAACGGACGCGGAACTTCCTCCGCAGGGTCCTCGACCCCGCCGGGAGCGGGGCCGGGGACGGCGACGGGGACTGGGGCAGCGAGGAGGACCGGGCCAAGGAGACGACCTAGGGACAGCGGTAGACGAACCGGGCCTCGCCCCGGTGCGACGACGGCGAGACGATCCGCAGCTCCGCACGGGCCCGGTGGTCCCCCCGGCCCGTGAACGACCACAGCATCCGCAGGGTCGCCCGCTCCTGCCCCCGCCCCAGCCGCTCCCGCAGCAGCCCCGAGGAGGTGCCGTCGCTGCGGATCCAGCGATAGACCAGGGTCCCCGGCCGCCCATTGGTGGCCACGGTGCCGACCACGCTCGCCGTCTGCTCGCACCCCAGCGTCCCGTTGCCGGAGCGGGCCGAGACCGCCTCGACCTCGATCGACCGTCCGTAGCGCTGCCAGGCCAGCAGGGCCAGTACGGTCAGCAGCACCACGGCCGCCAGGGCGTAGCGCCGCAGCCCGCGCAGCCGCCCGCCCCTGCGGTGGCGCGGCTCACCGGGCGGCGGGCCGTCCCGCCACACTCCGACCGCCGTGGTCCCCGCGTCCTGCGGGGGCCCGGTGGGGACGGTCACCCCCGGGCCGAACCGCCGGACCTCCCCCTCCACCCGGTCGGGGACCGCGTCATCGGGGTCGCCGCCCTGGACCAGGGTCGGGTGCTCCGCCCCCGGGGGCCGGCCGGCCGGTCGTTCGAACCAGTGGCTGCCCAGTGCGGTCGCGCTGTCGTCACCGCCGTCCGCGAGGTCCGGGCAGCGCTCATGAGGGGGTCTGGGACTCGTCATGGGAAGCGCACCTCCGATCGAGGATCTGCCCCGAGGTCTCCCCGCCCGAGGGCGCGGGAGCGGCCGAGGCCACCACCGCCAGATAGCAGCCGTCGCCCGTGTACACATGCGGCACGGTGACCGTGTACGTCCGTGCCCCGCTGCGGCTGAGGGTCTCCACCGTGTCCGCCTCGCCCAGCTCGCCCGGGACATCGCCGCTGTACCAGGTCAGCACCAGGGTGACCGGACCGGTTCCGTCCGTGGTCACCTCGAAGGTCACCGAGACCGATGAGCCGGGGATCCGGCCGGAGCCGGAGGTCTGTTCGAGGCTGGAGATCTGCACCGATCGCACCCGGGACGGCGCGGGGGTCGTCTCGCTCGGCGACGGCTTCGGCGGGGTCGAGGGCGGTGTGGTCCGGGTCGGCGGCGGTGTGGTCCTGGGTGGCGGGTCCACCGGGCGCCCCGCCGAGGGGGAACGCGTCGGCGCCGGGGGCCCCGACCGGCTGGGGACACCTGCGGCCGGTGTGCCCGGGGCCGGGGCGGACGCCCGGGGCGTGCGGATCCCGGCGGCGGCGTCCGAAGCGGCCGGCGACCGTCCGGGGCGGGCGCCCGGGGTGACGGTGGGCTCCCCGGGCGGCGACGCCGTCGGAGTGCCGGACGGGTCGGCGCTCGTGGTGGCCAGATATCGTCCCGCCGCCCCGGCGCTGCCCGTGCTGTCCGGCTCGACGGCGACCATCAGGGCGAAAAGTCCGGCGGCGGCGGCCGCCGCCGCACAGAGGGAACCGGCGGTCCAGAGCGCCTCCCGCCGCGCCGACCGCCCGGCGACGGGCGCCATGGCCCCCGTCCCACGAGCGGTCCCCCGCCCCGCGCCACGGCCCGCGAACCGGGCGGCGAGGGAGACCGGCCCGGCGGCCCGCAGACCCGTCCGGGGACCCTTCCGGCGCCCGAACGCGGTGGTGGCCGTCTCGGGACCGCCCGGCCGAGGGCCCTCGGCCGACGGCAGCAGCAGCGGGAACAGGGCCACCAGCGCGGCCAGTCGGTGCTGTCCCCGCTCCTCCCAGGCCTCGCCATACGCGCTCCGGGCGATCTCCTCCAGCTCGGCCAGGAACACCGAGGCGCTCGCCGGCCGGTCCCCGGGGTCCTTCGCCAGCCCGCGTGCGATCAGCGGGCGCAGCGGCTCGGGCGCCTCCTCGTCGGGGACCGGCGCACTCATGTGCGCCACCGCCAGCTCCGCCAGATTCCCCGCGCTGTAGGGCTTGTGGCCGGTCAGACACTCGAAGAAGGTCACCGTCGCCGCGTAGACATCGGCGGTGGGGGAGGCGACGGCACCCTGCCACTGCTCCGGGGCCATGTACGAGGGGGTGCCCGCCACCTCCGGCTCGTCGCCGAGGCCCGTCGCGATGCCGAAGTCCGCGAGCTTCGACACGCCGTCCGCGCGGACCAGCACATTCTCCGGTTTGTAGTCGCGGTGGACCACCCCCGCGCCATGGGCCGACGAGAGCCCCAGGAGCGACCCCTTGAGCACCACCAGCGCCGCCTCGGGGCCGGTCGCGCCCTCCTCGCGCAGCAGGACCCGCAGGGACACCCCGTCCACCAGCTCCATGACGATGGCGGCGCCGTCCGGCGACTCCACGTACTCGTACAGGCCCACCACATGGGGGGATCCCAGCGCGGCGAGCAGCCGGGCCTCCGATCTCAGCCCCACGACGAAGGAGTGGTCGCGGCGGAGCCGTTCGGCGAGGTACTTGATCGCCACCGGCACCCCGGTGGCCTCATGGACGGCGAGGACGACCCGTCCGCTCGTGCCGGAGCCCAGCTCCCGGGAATCCGTGTACCCGGGTACCGTCCACGCGTTCATCCCGCCCTCCAAGGGCCTCGGGGCCCGCCGCGCGGCGTCTCACGCCGTGCCGGACAGCGCCGTCGTACGGCGTGCTGCCGCACGCTAACCCCTTGGGCCGTCGCCAGAGCAGACCGGATCGCGCCGACTGCCGGTTCCCGTCGGCGCGTTGTCCCGGGGGGCGTGTGGAGGCGTCCGGGGACGGGCCCGCGCGCCGCCCGCGCCCCGTCGGTACGGGGTCCATGGACCGACCGGTGCGGTACGGAGCCACGAGCATGGTGCACGGGTGGCGCCCGGGAACCCATTGCACGGCCGTGACCTGGCCGTATAAAGTCCTCCCCGTGACTGCCGGGTCGGCCTTGGGCCAGAAGCGAGCAGGGTTCCCGGCCTCGGAGTGATTCCGGGGCGGGTGCGAGCCCCGCCTGACGTTCTCTTTTCTTCGCGCGCCGAGAGCGCGCCTGTTTCGCGTTCCCCGATGGGCCGACGCGATCCACCGTTCCCTTCTCACGCCCGCGTGCGTGCCGTCGTGCCGTCCGCGCCTGTCCTCCCTCCTCTCCCCGTGCTCGCGTACATCCGCCGCACCGGCGGCTGTTCGGCGTGCCCTTTCACAGAAAGCCTTGTATGCCCCACGACTTCAACCAGCAGGTCATCGATGAGTTCCGGGCCAACGCCGGCCGGGTCGGCGGCCCCTTCGAGGGCGCCCGACTGCTGCTGCTCACGACCACCGGCGCCCGGACCGGTGCCCCGCACACCACCCCGCTCGGCATGCTGCCCGACGGCGCCGGGCGGACCCTGGTCATCGCCTCGGCCGCGGGCGCGCCCCGGCACCCCGCCTGGTACCACAATCTCGTCGCCCACCCACAGGTGACCGTGGAGACCGGGGTCTTCACCTATGACGCCGAGGCCGTCGTCCTCACCGGCGAGGAGCGCGACCGCGCCTTCGCCCGCGCGGTCGAGGCGGACCAGGGGTGGGCCGACTACCAGGCGCGGACCGACCGGACCCTGCCCGTCGTCGCCCTGGAGGAGATCCCCGGACCGCCCCGGTTCGCCGCCGGCTCGATGAGCGCCGCCATGCGGCTCGTCCATGATGGATTCCGCCGGGAGATCGACCTGATCCGCAAGGAGATCGCCGCCTCCGGCCCCGGTCTCGGCGCCCAGCTGAGGATCAACTGCCTCACCCTCTGCCAGGGGCTGCACCACCACCACACGGGCGAGGACACGATGATGTTCCCGGCGCTGGCCCAGCGGGATCCCGCGCTCGCCCCCGTACTGGAGCGGCTGCGGGAGGAGCACGACCACATAGCCGCCCTCCTCGCCGAGGTGCAGCGGCTCCTGTTGGGCGGGGAGTCCGACCGGGCGACCGTGGCCCGCGAGGTCGACCGGCTCGCCGCCGAGCTGGAGGAGCATCTGCGGTACGAGGAGGAGCAGTTGATCCCGCTGCTCGACGGCTGACCCCGGGCCGGCGGCGGGGACCGGGGCATGCGGCCCCGGTCCCCGCCGGCCGGGCGGTTCAGCCTGGCCGCCGGCCGGCCCGGTGCTCCGGGGCCCGGCATACGGGGGTGGCACCGCCGGGGGAATCCGCCGCCGGCGAGGGGCGGCCCGGCCCCCCGACCGGGTCGCCGCTGCCCAAGGAAGGCCCGCTTACTGTACAGCGGGCCAGTACGCCACCGCAGTCGTGTTACGGCCGGGGGGTGGCCGATGACGATCTCCCCGGGGCATCGTCGGAGGAGGGTCCCCAGGACCGTCCGGCCGTCTCACCGGCGTCCCCGCGTACACCGCTACGGGCCCGTACGAGCGCCACCGCCGCGATCACCAGGGCGACCGCGCTCAGCAGGGCGCTCACCCCGACCGGGCCGCGATAGCCGAGCCCCGCCCCGATCGCCGTCCCGCCGAGCCAGGGACCCAGCGCCGCCCCGACATTGAAGGCGGCGGTCGCGCTCGCACCGCCGAGGGCCGGCGCGCCCTGGGCCTCGTACAGCACCCGCGAGATCAGGGCGGAGCCGACCGCGAACGAGAGCGCTCCCTGGACGGGGGCGAGGACGAGCAGCGCCGCGGTGTGGCCCGCGCCCGCGGTGAGGAGCGCCCACCCCGCGAGGAGCGCCGCGCCGCACCCCAGCAGCGGGCGTACCCCGTAACGGTCGGCGAGTCGGCCACCCACCGAGACACCGGCGAACGCGCCCGCGCCGAAGAGCGCCAGCACGGCGGGGACCCAGCCGCCGCCCAGCCCGGCCACCTCGGTGACCAGGGGCGCCAGATAGGTGAAGGCGCAGAAGGTGGCGCCGTTGACCAGGGAGCCGAGCAGCAGCAGCGTCAGGGGGCGCGGCCTGCCCAGCGCCGTCAGCTCGCCGCGTACCCCGGTGACGGCGGGGCCCCCGCCGCCCCCCGCCGGGACCCAGCGGAGGATCGCCACCAGGGCGGGCGCCGACAGCAGGGCCACCGCCCAGAACGCCGAGCGCCACCCCCACAGCTGCCCGAGCAGCGCGCCACCGGGGACGCCCACCACACAGGAGAGGGTGATCCCGCCGAGCAGGACGGAGGTGGCCCGCCCGGTGGCGCCCGGCGGGGCCAGCGCCACGGCGGTCGACAGCGCCACCGCGAGGAAGCCCGCGTTGGCGAGCGCGGCGATCACCCTGGTCGCCAGGAGCAGCGGATAGCTGGTGGTCAGCGCACCGGCCACATGCACCAGCAGAAAGACCAGCAGAAGGACGAAGAGCGCGTTCCGCCGGGACCAACGGCGGCCCAGCAACGCCATCATGGGCGCCCCGACCACCATGCCGACGGCGAACGCCGAGGTCAGCGAGGCGGCGGCGGGAATCGAGACATCGAGGTCCCGGGCGATGTCCGGGATCAGACCGGAGAGCATGAACTCGGACATTCCCTGGGCGAAGACCGCCAGTCCGAGGAGATACAGAACGAAGGGCACGGGGAAACTCCACAGCCACGACCGAGAGAAGCAGGACGGCATGGGCCGTGGGCGGCACCCGGAACACCCGCCGGGCACACCCGGCACCCGCTCCGGTGGATCACCGGTCGGGGGAGGTCACCTCGACAGTGCGGGAAGCCACCGGACGGCCGGTGGCTTGCGTTGGTCGGACTCCGGGCTGCGCATGAGGAGCACGCTAGCGGGCCCCGCCGGGCCCGTCCACGGGATTTCGCGGCGGGTGCCCGGCAGGGCCCTCAAGGGAGAAGCCCTTCAGCGGAGAGCCTCCGGGGGAGAGCCCTCAGGGGAGCGTGCGCAGCCAGGAGGCGAGGGCCGTTCCGACGGCGTCGGGAGCGTCCTCCTGGAGCATATGGCCGCCGGGGACGGTGACATGGGTCAGCCGTGGCCAGGAGCGGGCGACGGCGCGATGTGCCTCGAACATCGTTCCGGGAACCGCCTCGATGAAGAGCTTGGGGACCGGCGAGGTGGCCAGCCACTCCCCGTAACGGGTGACGATGTCGTGGACATCCGCCGGCTCGCCCGCGACGGGGACCTCGCGCGGCCAGGTCAGGGTCGGCCTGCGGGATTCGCCCGGTTCCCGGTAGGGGCGCCGGTAGACGGTCATCTCCTCGTCCGACAGTCCGCGCAGCACTCCGGCGGGGAGCATCTCCTCGACGAAGAAGTTCCGTTCGAGGACCATGTCCTCGCCCGCCGCGGAGCGGATCGCCCGGAAGAGCGGGACGGCCTGTTCGGGCCAGTCGTCCCAGGAGGGGATCGGGGCCACGAACGCCTCCATGCAGGCGATCCCCCGGATCGCGGAGGCGTTCCGCCGGGCCCAGTCGAGGCCCAGGGCCGAACCCCAGTCCTGCACCACCAGGGTCACCCGCTCCCGTACCCCCAGGGTCTCCAGCAGCCCGTCCAGATAGCGGCGGTGCTCGACCAGGCGGTAGGAGTGCGGCCCGCTGTCGGGAAGCTTGTCGGAATCCCCCATGCCGACCAGATCCGGAGCGATGCAGCGCCCGTGGTCCACCAGATGCGGGAGCACATTGCGCCAGATGTACGAGGACGTCGGGTTCCCGTGCAGGAAGACGATCGGGTCGCCCTGCCCCTCGTCGATGTAGGCCATGCCGATTCCGTCGACCCGGACACGGTGTCTGCGGTACGGGTCCCGTGCCGGGATCGCCGCGCTGTCATGGTGTTTCATGATCGCCCTCAACACCGGCCGCCCTGGCGATTGTTCCCCGTCTACCGGCCCACCCGGCCGTCGATCCGCTCGCGCAGCAGATCCGCGTGGCCGTTGTGCCGGGCGTACTCCTCGATCATATGGACGAGCACATCCCGCAGGGTGATCGGCTGGCCCCGGTGGTCCCCGGTGACCAGGAGGTCGTGGGCCGTCGCCAGGAACCGTTCCGCGTGCGCCACCTCCTCCCGCCAGGCGGCCCAGGCGCGCTCGACCACCTCCGGGTCGGCCACCGCGCCGTTGAAGTCCCCGTCGCGGTCGTCCTCCGTGCGGTAGAGCATGGGCAGCTCCCGGCCCTCCATCAGCTGGCGGAACCAGTAGTGCTCCACCCGTGTCAGATGGCGGATCAGGCCCAGCAGGGAGAGCGTGGACGGCGGTACGGAGCGGCGCGCCAGCTGCTCGGCGTCCAGGCCGGAGCACGTCCTCTCCAGCGTCAGCCGCTGGTCGCGCAGATATCGGAGCAGGGTGGACCGTTCCCGGTCCCGGACCGGCTCGGAGCCGGTGGGGGTGGGATCGGGGGAGTCGGCGGAAGGGGCGGAGTCGGTGGTCATGGTGCGAGCATCTGCGGTCTCCACCCGCGCCCGCCACCTCTTTTCCCTCAGGGCCCGGTCCGGCCGGCCAGCGCGTGCGCGCGGTCGCCGCCCGGTGCCCAGGAGCGCCCCTCCAGCAGCTCTATCCCCAGCGGTGTCAGCGTATGGCGGATCGTGTTCCGCACCCGCAGGCTGCGGATCAGCCCCGCGTCCCGCAGCACCGTCGCATGCTCGCTCGCCGACGCCGGGGAGATGTCCAGCCGCCGAGCGATCTCATGGCCGGTGGTGTGCTCCGCGTCCGCGATGGTGCAGAGGGTGGCCGCCCGGGTCCGCCCCAGCAGCCGGGCCAGGGTGTCCGCCCCCGTCCCCGCCCCGGCGGGCTCCAGCGCGCCGATGCCCCGGGCCACCGGATAGACCAGCACCGGCGAGCGCGAGGTGTCCCGCAGGGTGATCGGCGTCCCCCGGCAGAAGAACGACGGCACCAGCCGCAGCCCCCGCCCCTCCAGTCGCAGTTCGCTGTCGACGGGATAGGCGACCAGCAGCACGGGCGGCTCCCAGCGGATGGTGGGATGCAGACTGCCCAGCAGCCGGTCGGTGCCCCCGGCCAGAAAGGCCCGCGCCCGCAGCTCGCGCTCGGCGTCCACCGTGGCCCGGAGCTGCGGCCAGTACGGGGCCAGCGCCTGCTGATGGTAGCGGCGCAGCGCGGTGCCGAGTCCGCGCAGCGCCTCCGCACGGCCGTTCGCCAGCACCTCGGCCCAGGGCGGCAACCGCCGCTGCTGTCCCAGAGTGGCCATATCCGTTCGCAGTTGTGTGCGGGAGGTCGAGACGATCAGCTCGATTCCGCTTTCCATGCAGTCGGCGCCCTGGGCCGGTGTCAGAAAGTCCGGTGAGTAACCGCGGGGCGGGGCCAGCCGCAGCAGCGGGCGGGCTGCCGTGTCCAGCGAGCCACCCACCCGGGCGCGCCAGGAACGCATACCGGGATCCTGGTCATTGCTGCCCAGCACATGCAGGCTGAGCAGGGTCTCCCAGGCGGGATCGGGACCCGGCGCGAGATGGATCCGGCCGAGGTCGGCCGGACTGAAGTGGATGCGCAGCACCGACGTACCCCCGTGACAAGGTGCTCTCCTCTGTGTCCCACTCTTCCGGTTCGTCCCCCGGGGCGGTAGCCCGTAATCCGCCAACCGACGTTCTTCGGCCACCGCCGAAGGAGATTCCGCTTCGCCGGCCGCCGCCCTAGGTTCCGGTACACGGACCACGGGGCGGCCAGGGCCGTACAGGCTTCGTCGCCGCCTCGCCCAACGGGAGGAACACCTATGACCACCGCACGACGACTGACCGGCGCCCTGGGTGCCATGGCGGCGCTGCTGACCACCGCCGCCGCAGCGCTGGGGGCGGCACCCGCCACGGCCTCCGCGCCGCCCGCCGCCCCGGCGGTCGCCGCACCCGCCGCCGCTCCGCAGCGGGCCGCCGCCTGGGACGGCAATATCTACCTCTACTACAGCGCGTCGCCCAACAGCTCCTGGAGCAAGTACGGGGACTGGGTCAACGACTTCGCCGGCCATACCTTCGCCGCCGGTGGCGAGGGCCATGGCCGGGCGGTGAAGAACAATGTCAACCGTGCCTGGAACAACGACGCCAACCACACCGCGCGCATCCACTACAACGAGAACCAGAACGCGAGCGGCCCGGCGCCGTACGACGACTTCTTCCCGGGCAACGCCCGTCAGCTGATCCCCTCCGTCCGTAACAACAACGCCTCGCTCAGCTGGTGGCGCTGATCCACAGCCGGGCCCGCGCGCTGGCCCTCCGTACGGTGGCCACGGCCCTGCTGCTGGCCGCCGTGGGGGCCTCCGGCGCGTGCGCCCCGCCGTCCGGGGCTCCGGGCCCGGCGGCGGAGGAATCCGGTCCGCCGCCCGTCGCCACGGTGCCCCTGATGCTCTCGGTGCGGGATCTGGTGCTCCCGATCGAGCCGTATCTCTTCACCGACCGGCAGATCGCCGGGGTGCTGCGGGCCCGGGGGAAGCTCGCGGCGGTGTGCATGGAGCGGTACGGGCACTCCTGGCCCGCGCCGTCGGGGCCGTCGGGGGAGACCGGGACGCTCAACCCGGCCAATACGGCCCATCGGTACGGGCTGACCAGTGCGGCCGTCGCCGCCCGGCACGGCTACCACCCGGCCGGTGACACCGTCCTCCGGCCCCGGGCGAAGGACCGGGGGCCCCGGCCGGTGCCCGCCGCGATGCGGGTGCTGACCGGGTTCGGGCCGGACGGCTCCCCGGTCACCCGGGATCCCCGGGGCCGTGCCGTCCCGCCCGGGGGCTGTCTGGGCGAGGCCACCGCCGCCCTGTCGGGCGACCCCGACCGGATCGGCAACCGCGAGCTGGTGGGGGAGATCAACATCGGGAGCTATCAGCGCTCCCGGCGCGATCCCCGGGTACGGGCCGTCTTCCGGGCCTGGTCCCGCTGTATGGCGGCCCGGGGGTACGACTACCCGGACCCCGTCCGGGTGCCCGGCGCGGGCGACCGCGCCGCCGGGCCCGTACCGTCCCGTACGGAGATCGCGCTGGCCGTCGCGGACGTGGAGTGCAAGCGGACGACCAATGTGGTGGGGGTCTGGTCGGCGGTGGACGCCGCCTACCAGCGGCGTGCGATGGGGGAGAGGCGCTCCGAGCTGGCCGCCGTGGCCCGGGACATCCGGACCCAGCTCGCCAACGCGGAGCGGGTGCTCGCGGACCGGTGACCCCGGCGCTGGAGCCCCGAGGACCGAACAGGGGGAACGGGGGAGAGCAGGGGGGAACGGGAAAGGGGCCGTGTCCGGCGCGATCCGCCGGACACGGCCCCCTCGGCCGTCCGCTTCCCTCAGAGGGCGCCCTTGCGCCGCTCCCGCATCAGCAGATACCCGAGATAGGCGCCACCGATCGCCATGGTGTAGATACCGACCGGCAGATCCTCGAAGAGCGGCAGCTGCTGGGCACAGAGATCGGCGAGCACCAGCAGCAGTGCCCCCATCAGACCCGAGAGCATCAGATGCGGCCCGGTCAGCCGGGTGAGCCGCTTGGCGATCTGTGGAGCGGTCAGCGCGATGAAGGCGATGGGGCCCGCGACACTGACCGCCCCCGCCGACAGCGCGATGGCCAGCAGGACCGCGTACGACTTGGTGCGCAGCGGCTCCGCCCCGAGCCCCTGGGCGATGTCGTCGCCCATCTCCCCGATGCTCAGCCGCCGGGAGATCAGCACGGTCAGCGGCGCCGTGACCAGCAGCACCAGACCGATCGTGGTGGCATCCTCCCAGGAGCGCGACGACAGGCTGCCGTTGACATAGGCGGTGAGCGCCGTGGCGTTGTCCCGTTCCATCGCGTACACGACGTACTGGGTCACCGCCGTGCAGATCGCCGCCACCCCGATACCGGCGATCACCAGGCGCGCCGGGTTGCGGAAGCCGGTGCCGGTGGAGACATACACCAGCACCATCGCCAGCACACCGCCGACGAGCGCACCGAGCGGCACGGAGACCGTGCCGGGGAACATCAGCGCGGCGATGGCCGCACCGGCCCCGGCGCCCGAGCCGAGACCGATCACATCGGGGCTGCCGAGGGGGTTGCGGGTGGCGGACTGGAAGAGCGCACCGGAGAGCCCCAGCGCACAGCCGGTGCCCAGCGCCACCACCAGCCGGGGGCCGCGCAGCCGCTCCAGGACGAAGGCGTTCTTGCCCGTGGCCTCACCGCGCAGCGCCTCGCCCAGCTCGGCGAGGGGGATCCCCAGCCGGCCCAGCGAGAGGGTCGCCGCCGAGGCGGCCACCAGCAGGACCAGCAGTCCCACCGCGGTCAGCAGGGCGGCGGGCCGCAGCGGGACCGCGAACCGGGGGCCGAGGGTCACCAGCCCCTTGGGCGAGGTCCGCGCCCCCGCCGGGGCGCCGTGCTCGCCCCGCTCCCCGGGCGCACCGGACTCCGCAGGCCCGCCGGTGGGCCTGCGGGCCGGGTCCCGGTCCATCTTCGTGATCATGCGTTCCCCCTCATCCGGCGGACGGCGATGAGCAGGACGGGAGCGCCGACGAACGCGGTCACGACACCGACCATCAGCTCCTGCGGGCGCATCACGACCCGGCCGAGGACATCGGCGGCGAGCAGCAGTGTCGGGCCGACCACCGCCGAGAACGCGATCTGCCAGCGGAAGTCCACCCCGACCAGCGCCCGCACGATGTGCGGGACGGCGAGGCCGACGAAGGCTATCGGGCCGACCGCCGCCGTGGCCGCCGCGCTCAGCAGGGTGGCGGCGGCGAGCCCGCCCGCCCGGACGACGGCGGGGTTGGCACCGAGCGCGGCGGCGGTGGAGTCACCCAGCGCCAGCGCGTTCAGCCCGCGGCCCAGCAGCAGCGCCAGCAGCAGACCGATCGCCACGAACGGCAGCATGGACTTCAGCACATCGAAGTCCCGGCCGCCGAGCGCGCCGACCACCCAGTAGCGGTAGCTGTCGAACACCTGCGGCTTGGTGAGGGTCACGGCCTGGATATAGGCCATCAGCACGGCGGAGAGCACCGCTCCGGCCAGCACCAGCCGTACCTGGCTGCGGCCGGCCCGGCCGCCGCCGATGGCCTGCACCAGGAAACCCGCCGCCAGCGCGCCGGGCAGTGCCCACCACATGGCGGCGGTGCTGCCACTGGCGCCCCAGAAGGCGGTCGCGGTGACGATGGTGGCCGAGGCGCCCGCGTTGATGCCGAGCAGTCCCGGTTCGGCCAGGTGGTTGCGGGTGATGCCCTGCATGAGGGTGCCCGCGACCGCCAGCGCCAGCCCGGCCAGCACACCGAGCGCGGTCCGTGGGTAGCGGCTCTCCACCACGGTGGTGAGCTGGAGGTCGGCGGTGCCGCGCAGTACCTCGACCACATCGCCGAAGGACGTGGTCCGGCTGCCGAACATGATGCTCGCGAAGAGCGCGAGCGCGAGGGCCGCGAGCGCGGCGCACAAACCGTACACCCGCCGAGCGGTGCCCTTGACGGGGGCGCTGCTCGGCGGGTGCGGGGAAACGGTGGCCATCAGGCGTTCTGTCCCGTGTATTCCGTGTGGACCGGTGAGTCGGCGGTCGTCGGCGCCGTTACTTTCCGGCGGCCTTGACGGCCTTGTCGATCAGCGGCAGGTACCGGTCGATCGTCCACGGCACGGTCAGCGGGTTGATGATGGAGGAGGCCGTCACGAAGGAGTTGTTGTCACCGACGACCACAGCACCCTTCTTCACCGCCGGGATGTTGCCGTACAGCGGCTGGCCCTCGATCTCCTTGCGGTTCTTCTCGTCCGTGTAGAACGTGAAGATCAGGTCGCTGTCCTTCAGCTTGCCGGCGTTCTCCAGACCGATGAGCGCCGAGTCGGTGCCCTTGGTCTCCTTGAAGCCGTTCACCACCGGGTCGACCTTCAGACCCAGCGAGGAGACCATCTTGACCCGCTGCTCCTCGGGCTTGAAGACGCCGAGGGTGCCGGGGCCGGTGTTGTAGATGTACGAGAAGGTCAGGTCCTTGTAGTTCGGACGCGTCTTGCCGGCGTCCGCCAGCTGCTTCTCGATGTCGGCGATCAGCTTCGGGGCCTCGGCCGGCTTGCCCAGCGCCTTGGCGATGATGTCGATCTGCTGGTCCCAGTTGGTGGACCAGGGCAGGTCGGGGTAGGCGACGGTGGGGGCGATGTCCTTGAGGATCTTGTACTGCTTCTCCGTGATGCCGGACCACGGCGCCAGGATCACATCCGGCTCCAGCTCCAGGATGGCCTCGGTGTCCAGCTCCTCGCCGCCCGTGAACTGCTTGGGCAGCTTCTCGCCCTTCTTGGTCACGGCCTCGTGGATCCAGGGGAGGTAGCCGGTCTTGTCGGCGCCCCACGGGTAGCTCTCGATGCCGACCGGGGTGTGGCCGAGCGCGATGGCGGTCTCGGCGGAGCCCTGGCCCAGGGTGACGACCCGCTTGGGCTGCTGGTCGATGGTGGCGGTGCCGAGCGCGCTCTTGATGGAGACCGGGAACGCCCCGCCGCTCTTCTTCTCGGCTGCGCCGTCCGTCTTCTTGTCCTCGCTGTCGGACGACGAGCAGCCGCCGATGGTGAGGACAACGGCGGTGGCGGTGGCCGCGGCGGCGAGCGCGCGGCGACCCACGCGAGTGAACCCGAGCATGGACGATTCCTCAAGATTTGGTGTTCGAAGGGGCCGACCGGGCGTCCATGGAAAGGGGGAACCCTTGTCATGGGAGGGCACGCCCTCCGACGCGGAGACCGCGGCGCTGATCGACTTAGGCAACCCTAAGCTATGTCTGTTGCCGCGTTCAACCGAGTCCGGGGCCCCGGAGGTCACGGGTCGGACTCAGTCTTTCAGGAGAAAACTCAACCAACTGGGCAAATTCGGGCAAGTGGCTTCCGGGCGTTCCCAGGCCGTTCGCTGGCGGACACTCCGTGCCCCTTCTCCCGGCCCGGGGGGAATCGGCGCAGCTCAGCCGGGAGGGGCGGGAAGGGGTGGATGCGGGGGCCGAGGGGGCGGCGGCCGAAAGACGGCCCCACGGCGAGCCTTCTTCGGCGTCTCCCTATGCCGGACCCCCCGTGCTCCCTAGCATGACCCCCGGCAATCCCCCCTGTGGGGAACGGTACCGACGACACAGGTGAGACCGTATGCAAGAGGAGTCGTGGCGCCCCGACGCCATCGACACGACCGTGCCCAGCGTGGCGCGCATGTACGACTACTACCTGGGGGGCGACGACAACTACGAGTCGGACCGGGTGGCCTGTGAGGAGCTGCTGAAGGCGGTCCCCAGTACCAAGGTGCTGGCGGTCAACAACCGCCGCTTCCTGCGCCGGGTGGTACGGATGCTCGCCGCCGACCACGGCATACGCCAGTTCGTCGACCATGGCTCCGGTCTGCCCACCCAGGACAACGTCCACCAGGTCGCCCAGGCCGTGGATCCCGCCTCCCGGGTGGTCTATGTGGACAACGACCCCATCGTGCTGGCGCACGGCCGGGCCCTCCTGGAGGAGAACGACCGCACCGCGGTCATCCAGGCCGATATGCGGGACACCGACGGTATTTTCGGCCATCCCGAGACCGTGCGGCTGATCGACTTCGAGCAGCCGGTCGCCGCGCTCTTCGTCTCGGTGCTCCACTGCATCCCGGACGAGAGCGACCCCGCGGGGCTGATCCGCCGGGTGGCGGAGCGGCTGGCGCCGGGGAGCTTCCTCGTCGTGTGCCAGCTGGTCAGTGAGCGGCCGGAGATCCGGAAGTACGTCACCGACTTCATGGCCGAGGCCACCGGCGGCCACTGGGGGCGGGTGCGCGAACAGCGCGAGGTCGCCGCCTATCTCGACGGCTTCGACCTCCTCCAGCCGGGTCTGGTGGAGGTCTCGACCTGGCGTCCGGACAGCGATCTCGCCCCGGTGCAGCAGACCGACGAGTGGATCGAGTGGGGCGGGGTGGCCCGGCTCGGCTGAGCCCGCCCGTCCGCCCGGGTCCGCCGCGCCACCGCTCCGGCGCGGCGGACCCGCCGGTATCGGTCGGTGCGGCGGTCCCGGCGGTATCGGTCAGTACTGGGCCAGCCGCTCGCGCAGTACCCGCATCGTCCTCGCCGGGGTGAGCGCACAGGCGCCGACCCGGTCGAGCATATTGCGGTACTCCTCCACGATCTGCGGCTTCTGGGTGAAGGTCGAGTCCGTCAGATGCTCTATGTAGACCGCGTCCTTCAGATCGCCGAGTGCGAACCGCAGATACGTCACACCGGTGCCGACGCCCGCCGCGGCCGACACATCGAGCGGGGCGATCTGGAGGGTGATCTTCGGCCGTTCCATCAGCGCGATGAGATGTTCGAGCTGGTGGCGCATGACCTCGCGCCCGCCGACCGAGCGCAGCAGGACGGACTCGTCGATCACGGCCCACAGATACGGGGCATCCGGCCGGTCGAGCTGGGTCTGCCGCTCCTGGCGCAGCTCCACCCGGCGCGTCACATCGTGCGGCAGCAGATGCCCCGGGCCGACCTGGACGACGGCACGGGTGTACGCCGATGTCTGGAGCAGACCCGGCACATAGAAGGGCTCATAGGTGCGGATACGTTCCGCCGCGCTCTCCAGCGCGACCAGCGGGGTGAAGAAGTCGGAGAGCACATCGTTGAACGAACGCCACCAGTCCGGTCTTCTGGACTGGTCCACCAGTCTGAGGAACTCCTCGACGCGCTCGGGGTTCTCCACCCCGTACAGATCGAGCAGCGCCACGGCGTCGTCGTGCTTGCAGCCATGGCGCCCCAGTTCGATTCGGCTGGTTTTGGATCGGGAGAACCCGAGCCGCCCGTCGACGTCGGCGGGGTCCAGTCCGGCGGCGACGCGCAGCTCGCGCAGTTTGCCGCCGAGGATCAGCTTGAGGGCGGTCGGGTTCTTCTCGACCGCACCCAGGGGGCGTAGGAACAACGACTCGGACGGGTCGGTTGCTGCCATCGGGCGCTCCTACGGACGTTGACGGAAGCCGTCAGTATCCCTCACCTGGGCCGGTCGAGCAGGGGAGTTGGGTCCGTTCGGGCTGTTTTCAGCCAACGAATCCATCGAAGTCGCCACTGCGGGCGCCGGCCACGAACGCGGCGATCTCGTCCGGGGTGTAGATCAGCGCCGGACCCTGGGGGTCGCGGGAGTTGCGCAGGGCTATGGAGCCGTCGGGCAGCTTCGCCAGCTCCACGCAGTTCCCCGTCGCGTTGCTGTGGCTGCTCTTGGTCCATGCGGCGGTGGTCAGCTCGCTGGCCCGCATGCCGTTGGCGAAACGTTCCATTACAACAGCCCCCTGCTCTCCGTACGGTGGTTCGCTCATCTTGACCGAAGGGTCATGCAATCCCATTTGCAATCTCAGATGCAATTGCATTCCCGCGTGATACTCGACCATACTCGTTCCGCGGCACCGGCGGCAGCGGTGAAGTCCTAAACCTTCAGGGGGACATGACCAGTGACGACCCATGTGGCAGCCTCGGCGGGCACGGGCTTCGGAGGAGGCGGAAAGCTCGCCGCTCCCGACCCCGGAATGGACTGGCCGCTCGGCTTAACCGGCGCGAGCGAGCCGCTGTGGGGGCGTGAGCGGGACATGGGCCCGGCGGGCTTCGCCGCCTGCGGGCTCGACGGCACCCTGCGCAACGCCTCCCAGGCACGGCGCTTCGTCGGACTCACCCTCGGCGGCTGGGGGCTCTCCCGGCTGGTGCCCGACGCGGCCCTCGTCGTCAGCGAGCTGGTCACCAACGCGGTCCGGCACGCCCTCGACCCCGACGGCACCGACCGCGGTGACTACCCCGTCTGGCTCGGTGTCTTCCTCCACCCCTCGGACGTGGTCCTCGCGGTGACCGACCCCAGCTCCCGGCCGCCGCGCCCCCGGGAGGCCGGGACCTGCGCCCCCGGCGGGCGCGGACTGGCGCTGGTCGGCGCGCTCAGCACCCACTGGTCCTGGTCGCTCACCCCGCCGCGCGGCAAGACGGTCTGGGCGTCGTTCACCCGCTGAACGGGCGCGCCCACCGGGGGAGTTCGGCCCGGGCTCCGCGCACCGGGTGACGGCGGAGCCGGCCGGAGGCGGTCGGGGACGCTCTTCCGGAGCCCAGCGAGATCCGAAGGAGACGACCTAGATCCCGTCGTCCCCCGCCGCGTGGGTACGGATCACCTCGATCTCCCCGATGCGGGACGGCGCCACCCGCCTCGGGTCGTCGCCGAGGACCACCAGGTCGGCGCGCTTGCCCGGAGCGATCGTCCCGGCGCTCTCCTCCCAGTGGCAGGCGTAGGCCGCGTCCGCGGTGTAGGCGCGCAGCGCCTCCTCGACGGTGATCCCCTCCGCCGGGCCGATGATCCGCCCCGACCGCGAGGCCCGTTCCACCATGAACTGGATGGCCCGCAGCGGTGCGCCGTCGGCGACCGGGCGGTCCGAACTCCCGGCGATCCGCACCCCGTGGTCGAGGAAGCCCCGCCCCCGGTAGAGCCACTCCGCCCGCTCCGGACCCATGATGTCGGCGTAGTCGTCCCCGAAGTACCGCAGGAACGAGGGCTGGACGACGGCGGTCGCGCCGAGGGCGGCGAAGCGGGGGAGCTGATCCGGGCGTACCAGCCCCGCGTGTTCGATCCGGTGCCGGGCGGTGGGCCGGGGCAGCAGCCGCTGGGCCCGCTCCAGGGCGTCCAGCGCCACATCGACCGCGCGGTCGCCGATGGCGTGCACGGCCAGCTGCCACCCCGCCAGATGCCCATCGATGATGGTCTCGTCCAGCGGGCGGTCGGTGTGCTGGAGTTGCCCGGAATCCTCGGAGCCGACATAGGGGCTGGTCAGCGCGGCGGTACGGGCCATCATCCCGCCATCCGTGAAGATCTTGAGCGCGCCCAGCGACAGCTCGCCGCCCTCGCCGAAGCCGGTGCGCAGACCGAGTCCGAGGGCGTACGGGGTGGTGTCCTCGGGCGCCGCCGCCACCGGGCGCAGGGTGTCCGCCGAGACCATCAGCCGCAGCCGGATGGGCAGCCGGCCGCTCTCCAGGGCGAGTTGATGGGCGGCGCCCTCCAGCGGGCCATGGGCGAAGAGGGTGCTCCCGATGCCCGCCTCGGCGCAGGCGGTCACCCCCTCGGCACGGCACTGGGTGGCCGCGGTGCCGATGGCGCGGGCGAGTTCGGCCAGGGTGTACGGCGGGCGCAGCGCGCGGGCGGCGCCCATGGCCTCCTCCGCGAGGAAGCCCTCGGTGCGGATGGCGGCGGGCAGCGCCTCCATGACCGCGGAGTTGACGGCGCAGCCATGGCCGGAGACATGCCCGATGAGGACCCGGCGGCCCTCGCTCACCCCGTCCAGCTCCCGGGCGGTGAGATGACGGCCGAGGGGGCGCTGATCGTATCCGGCCAGATCGACCCAGCCGCCCGGCGGGGCGGCGGCGACCGCCCGGGAGACCGCCGCGAGCACCTCCTCGATCCGGGCGCAGGGGGCGACGCTCACCGCGCGGGCTTTGAGTCCCGCCCAGGTCAGATGGGTGTGGCTGTCGATGAAGCCCGGGAGTACGGTGGCTCCGTCGAGGTCGACGACCCGCCGTGCCGGAAGGCCGGAGACCTCCTCGTCCAGGCCCACGATCCGGCCACGCCAGATACCGAGTTCACGGGCGGTGGGGCGGGTGGGGTCCATGGTGATGACGTTCGCGTTGCTGAATCTGGCGCAGAGCACGGACACTTCCTTTCCCAGGAACCGTCGGAGCCCGGTGCCGGCCCGCTCGCCGGTGTCCTGTGCCGGCCGGTGCTCCGGTAACTCCGCCGTGTCGAACGGGATTGCCCGACACGATCATGACTATGCTTAGGTGAGGCTAACCTAAGAAGGTGTTGCTGAGTGGACGAGTGGCGAGAGGTCCCCGCGAGCCGACTGGATACGTGGGCGGACGAGGTACTGGCCGGGCTCGACGCGCATGAGGGTATCGACCGTGCCCTCCGTCGCGCGCTGGGCAGAGGCCCCACGCTGGGGGAGGAGAACAGCACACGGATGGCGGACGCGCTGCGGGCCGCCGCCCTCGGTCTGAGTCCGGCGGCCTGCGCGCTGGCGGCCGGGGTGTCGGAGCGGCTGCTGGCCAACTGGCAGGCCAGGGACGCCTCGTTCGGGGCGGCGATGGCGGCGGCGGTCGAACTCGCCCGCACCCGCCGGGCCGAGCCGGGACCGGCCGGGCTGAACCCGGCGGCGCTGCGGGTCCTGCTGACCGCACTGCGCGCGGGGGCGCTGCACGCACCGGCCGCGGCGCTCATCGGGATGTCGGGGCGCGCGCTCTACCGGCTGCGCCGGGAGCGGCCGGAGATCGCGGCCCTGGTCGCGGCGGCCCGCCGGGCCCGCCCCCGCAAGGGCGACCGGCGCGGCGCCCCCCGCTACGAGCGGCGCTACCGGCTGGTCCGGCTGGACGGGTCGACCACCCCGTCCCCCTCGGTCCCGGCCCCCCGCGCCACCGCGGACACCCTGACCCCGGAGTCGCACCCCGCCCCGGAGGGCCCCTGAGCGAGGCCCCTGACCGAGGGTCCCGCCCCCGGAGGCCGCACGCAGGGCCGCGCCCGCGACCGGGGCGCGGCCCGACCCCCGCCGGGTCCCGGCCCACGTACCGCCGCCGGATTCCCGGCCCCGGTGCGACCACGACCGGCCGAGGTGATCCCCGGGTGATCGCGCCCGGTCGCCCGGGCGGTCCGCCGTGCCGGGCGGGTCACCGCCGGGGCCGGGCGGTCGGGTGGCCCCGGGCGGGGGAGGGATTCCCGGCGGGGACGGAGCGAGGGAGACCCTCCGGAGGTTCTCCCTCTATACAAGGAGAGCGCCGCCCGGCGGGGCCGCCCTCGCGGTGGCCGCGCCGGGGCCGGGGGATGCGTTCGGGTGGCTCCACGGTTGCGGCTTAGGCTAACCTTACTTCCTTGCTGTGCTCGTTCCAGGGGCACCGGACGGCTCCGGAGGGGTGCGGGTGGTTTCAACAGATCTGTCGGGCAGGACAGTTCTGCGGGAGGCGGTGACCGGACAACGCCGCGATGTCGTCGTCGGCGCCGCCCTGGGCGCAGGCCACCAGGCGGGCGAGGCCCTGGTCCCCGTACTCATCGGCGTCGTGATCGACCGGGCCGTGGCCCGGGGCGACAGCGGCGACCTCGTCCTCGGCCTGGCCGCCCTGGGCCTCGTCTACATCGCCCTCTCCTTCAGCTTCCGCTTCGGCGCCCGCGCCGGAGAGCGCGCCGCCGAGACCGCCGCACACCGCCTCCGTACCCGCCTGGTCGCCCGCATCCTGGCCCCCGAGGGCGGTGCCGACCAGGGGCGGCTCTCCGGTGAGCTGACCAACATCGCCACCCAGGACGCCAAGCGCGTCGGCGCGGTCACCATGGCGCTCATCGTCGGCATCTGGGCCCTGATGGGCCTGCTCGTCGCCGCCGTGATCCTGCTGCGGATCTCGCTCCCGCTCGGTCTGCTCGTCCTCCTCGGCACCCCCCTGCTGCTCTGGCTGGGCCACCTGGTCAGCAAGCCGCTGGAGCGCCGCAGCGGCGCCGAGCAGGAGCGGGCCGCCCATGCCTCGGGCGTCGCCGCCGACCTCGTCGCCGGGCTGCGCGTCCTCAAGGGCATCGGCGCCGAGCCCGCCGCCGTCGCCCGCTACCGCCGCACCAGCCGGGACTCCCTCACCGCCACCCTGCGCGCCGCCCGCGCCCAGGCCTGGCAGAACGGCATCGTCCTCACCCTCACCGGGATCTTCATCGCCCTGGTCGCCCTCATCGGCGGGCGCCTCGCCACCCAGGGCGAGATCAGCCTCGGTGAGCTGGTCTCCGCCGTCGGCCTCGCCCTCTTCCTCATCGGCCCGCTCTCCGAGATCTCCTGGGTCAACGCCGAGCTGGCCCAGGGCCGGGCCTCCGCCGCCCGGATCGCCGCGGTGCTCGCCGCCGACCGGGCCGTACTCCCCGGTGACGGCACCCCGCCCGACCCCGTCGAGGGACGGCTCCGCCTCCGCTCCGTCTCCAGCGGCCCGCTCCAGGACATCGATCTCGACATCGCCCCCGGCACCGTCCTCGGAGTGGTCGCCCCCGACCCCGCCGACGCCGCCGCCCTGATCGGCCTCCTCGGCCGCCACGGCGACCCCGACCACGGCACCGTCGAACTCGACACCGTCCCGCTGACCACCCTCGACCCCGCCGCCGTGCGGGGCGCCATCCTGGTGGCCGAGCATGACGCCGACCTCTTCGAGGGCACCCTCACCGGCAATGTCCGGGCCGCCGCCGCGCCCGGCGCCGACATCGGACCCGCGATGACCGCCTCCGGGGCCGACGATGTCGCCGACGCCCTGCCCCAGGGCGGCGACACCGAGATCACCGAACGCGGACGCTCCCTCTCCGGCGGGCAGCGCCAGCGGGTCGCCCTCGCCCGCGCCCTCGCCGCCGACGCCCCCGTCCTGGTGGTCCATGAACCCGCGACCGCCGTGGACACCGTCACCGAGGCCCGCATCGCCGACGGCATCCGGGAGATCCGCCGGGACCGTACCACGATCATGATCACGACCAGCCCCGCACTGCTCGCGGTGGCCGACCGGGTCGTCCTCGTGGAGAACGGCCGGCTGGTCGCCGACGCCACCCACGCCGAACTCGTCCACGACCGCGACGGCTACCGGACGGCGGTGCTCTCATGACCGAGCCCCAGCGGCACCCCGACACGACCCCCGAAGCGGCCGGCCCCGCGCCGTCCACCGGCTCCGGCCGCGTCCTGCTCCCCATCGCCACCGCCGCCCGTACCCGGGCCGCCGTCGGCGAGCTGCTCCGCCCCCACCGCCGACTCGCCCTGACCGGCTTCGGTGTCATGGTCGTCGCGACCGCCGTGGGCCTGCTCACCCAGCCCCTGCTGGGCCGGATCGTGGACCTCGTTGCCGACCGCAGGCCCCCGGACGCCCTGACCGGCACCGTCGTCCTGCTCGCGGTCGTCGCCGTGGTGCAGGGCCTCACCACCGGCCTCGGCCTCGGCCTGATCTCCCGGCTGGGCGAGACCATCCTCGCCCAGCTGCGCGAGCGCTTCGTCGCCCGTGCCCTCGGCCTCCCGCTGGAACAGGTCGAGCGGGCGGGTTCGGGCGATCTGACCGTCCGGGTCACCGGCGATGTCTCCGTCATCGCCGACGGCGTCCGCAACGCCCTGCCGGAGCTGGCCCGCTCCGTCCTCGCCATCGTGCTCACCCTCGGCGCGCTCGCCCTGCTCGACTGGCGGTTCCTGCTCGCCGCGCTGCTCGCGCTGCCGGTCCAGATCTGGACCGCGCGCTGGTACCTCCGCCGGGCCGTGCCCCTCTTCGCCTCGCAGCGGGTCGCCGGGGGAGCCCAGCAGCAGCAGCTCCTCGACACCATCGGCGGCTCCTCCACCGTGCGCGCCCTGCGGCTGGAGCGGGACCACACCGACCGGGTCACCGAGCGCTCCTGGTCCATGGTCCGGCTGATCATGCGGGGCATCGACCTGGTGATCAGCTTCTACAGCAGGCTGCACATCGCCGAGTTCATCGGGCTGGCCGCCGTGCTGACCACCGGATACCTCCTGGTGCGGGACGGCTCGGCCTCGGTCGGCACCGCGACGGCGGCGGCCCTCTACTTCCACAGCCTCTTCACCCCGGTCAACTCCGCGCTGGGGCTCCTGGACGACGCCCAGTCCGCCGTGGCGAGCCTCTCCCGGATCATCGGCGTCGCGGACCAGCCGCAGCCCCGCGACCCCGAGCGGCCCGCCGTCCCCCAGGACGCCTCCATCGCCGTGGCCGGTCTCCACCACGCCTACCGCGCGGGCCACCCGGTCCTCTCCGAGGTGGACCTGGTGCTGCGGCCCGGGGAGCGGGTCGCCCTCGTCGGCGCCAGCGGCGCGGGCAAGACCACCCTGGCCAAACTGATCGCGGGCATCCATGTGCCGACCGCCGGGACCATCACCGTCGGCGGCGTCCCACTGGACGCCATCGGCCCCGTGGCGGCCCGCCGCCATATCGCGCTGATCACCCAGGAGACCCATGTCTTCGCCGGGCCGCTCGCCGAGGACCTGCGGCTCGCCGCCCCCACCGCCACCGACGCCGAACTGCGTGCGGCCCTCGACCGGGTCTCCGCCCTGAGCTGGGTGGACGCCCTGCCGGATGGGCTGGACACGGTGGTCGGCGAGGGCGGCCACCGGCTCAGCGGGGCCCAGACCCAGGCCCTCGCCCTCGCCCGGCTGGTCCTCGCCGACCCCCCGGTGGTCATCCTGGACGAGGCCACCGCCGAGGCGGGCAGCACCGGGGCCCGTGCCCTGGAGAAGGCCGTCGCCCGCGCGGTGGACGGACGGACCGCGCTGATCGTCGCCCACCGGCTGACCCAGGCGGCCGGCGCCGACCGGGTCGTCGTCATGGAGGCCGGGCGGATCGTCGAGAGCGGCACCCATGACGAGCTGCGCTCCGCCGGGGGCCGGTACGCCACCCTCTGGAGCGCCTGGTCCGACAGCCGGGTCACGGACCCCCGGCCGCCCGCGCCCCGCGCCCCCGACCATGACATGGCCCCTGACCGGGACCAAGGCCAGGACCAGGACCAGGGCCCCCGGGTGTCCGGTCCCCACCCGCCGGACCGTCCCCCCGTGGACGGTCCCGAGCCGGACAGTGCGGAGAGTCGCCCTCCCGCGCAGGACCGGGCCACCCCCCAGACCATCCGTCCCGCACCATCGACAGAACAGAAGGACCGTCCATGGCCCGCTCCCTGAGAGCACCGCGCGTCGCCGCCGTGCTCACCTCCGCGTTGCTGATCCTCACCACCGCCGCCTGTGGCGGTGGCTCCGAGGACAGCAAGGGCTCCGACGACACCGGCGAGAAGGCGGGTACCTCCGGGTCCGCCTTCCCCGTCACCATCGCGCACAAGTACGGCGAGGCGAAGATCCCCTCGCAGCCGAAGCGGATCGTCACCCTCGGCCTCACCGACCAGGACGCCGTCCTCGCCCTGGGCGAGGTCCCGGTGGGCTCCATGGACTGGATCGGCAACTTCAAGGGCACCGTCGGCCCCTGGGCCGAGGACGAGCTGGGCGACGCCGAGCCGCCCACCGTCCTCAAGGACACCGGCACCGGCCCGCAGATCGAGAAGGTCGCGGCGCTCGACCCGGACCTGATCATCTCCGTGTACGGGGGTCTCACCAAGGAGCAGTACGAGACCCTGAGCAAGTTCGCCCCGGTCGTCGCCCAGCCCAAGAAGTACCAGGACTACGGCGTCCCGTGGCAGGAGCAGGCCACCATCATCGGCAAGGCGCTCGGCAAGTCCGATCAGGCGGCCAAGGCCGTCGCCGATGTCGAGGCCAAGTTCAAGGCCACCGCGCGCCCGGAGTTCAAGAACGCCACCGCCGTGATGGGCACCCCGTACGAGGGCATCTTCGTCTACGGCAGCCAGGACCCCCGCTCGCGGCTGCTGACCAACCTCGGCTTCACCCTGCCGTCCGGTCTGGACAAGGCCATCGGCGGCAAGTTCGGCGCCAACATCAGCAAGGAGCGCACCGACCTCCTCGACCAGGACACCATCGTCTGGATGGTGGGAGATGTCGCCAAGGACAGCGCCAAGCTCCGCAAGGACCCCTCGTACGGCGATCTGAAGGTCGTCAAGGAGGGCCGTGAGGTCTATATCCACGAGACCAGCGACTACGGTCACGCCGCCACCTTCGGCACCGTGCTGAGCCTGCCGTATGTCCTGGACCGCCTCGGTCCCCAGCTTGCCGCGGCCGTCGACGGCAAGAAGGAGACCCCGGTGGAGCAGCCCGCCTCCTGACCCCGCCACCGCGCACCGGGCCCGTCCCCCTCGGGGGGCGGGCCCCGGCGTTTCCGGATGCGCCCCGGCGCAAACCCCGCGCGCCCCTCTCTGGCGCGGAATCGACGCGGGTTGGCCGACTTCCCGGGAGTTGCCGATCAATCGCCGTTCCGCCGCAACCTCTTCGCCGCTCGGGCCCTCTTCCCGGACGATTCACCAGCCGAGCGGGATACCGCGGCGGGGCCGACTCCCTTATCACGCGGGGAAGTTGACCTCATGACGCCCAGGATCGACGGGCGGTGCCGGTCCCGCACGGCGACGCTCGACCGCTCCACAGCACTGATCGATTATCGATCAGCTTCCGTCTCTCGTCGGATCTCCTGGAGTCATGACCATGAGCAAGCAGAACCCGGAACAGAACGTCGGCCGCCGGTCCCTTCTCGCCGGTGCCGCGGCTGTCGCCGGCGGGGCCGCCCTCTCCACCGCCCTTCCGGCGAACGCGCAGGCGGCCCCCGCCTCCGCCGTCGCCGCCGCCCGCCCGTCGACCGCGGCCCTGGCCGCACCGGTCGTCGTCACCCCCACCGACCCCCGTTTCCCCGACCTCGTCCGCGGCAACAACATGCGCTGGCAGGCCGCCCCGGAGAGGGTCGTCCTCGTCACCACGGCCGACCATGCCGTCAGCGCCGTACAGGAGGCGGTCACCGCGGGCAAGCGGCTGACCGTGCGCAGCGGCGGCCACTGCTACGAGGACTTCGTCTTCAACAACGCGGTGCAGGTCGTCGTCGATCTCTCGGCGATGAACCAGATACGTTTCGACCCCACCCACCACGCCTTCGAGATCGAGGCCGGCGCCTCCAACCTCGACATCTACGAGAAGCTGTACAAGCTCTACGGGGTGACCCTCCCGGCGGGCAGCTGTGCCTCCGTCGGCGTCGGCGGCCATATATCCGGCGGCGGCTACGGTCTGCTCTCCCGGCTGCACGGACTGACCGTCGACTATCTCCATGGGGTCGAGGTCGTCGTGGTGCGCAATGGCACCGCCCAGAAGGTCCAGGCGTTCCGCAACTCCCCCGAGCAGGATCTGCGGGATCTGTGGTGGGCCCATACCGGCGGCGGAGGTGGCAACTTCGGTCTGATCACCCGCTACTGGCTGAAGAAGCCCGGCTCGACCAGTACCGACCCCGGTCAGCTGCTGCCCCGGCCGCCGTCCGAGGTGCTGCTCCAGGCCAGCGCCTTCAAGTGGGCGGACCTCACCGAGACCTCGTTCACCCGGCTGGTGCAGAACTGGGGTACCTGGCACGAGCAGAACAGCGCGCCCGGCTCCCCGTACGAATCCCTCTTCGGTCTGCTGAAGCTGACCCACAGCGGGGCGGGCGAGATCGGGCTGATCACCCAGATGGACGCCTCGGTGCCCAACGCCCGGCAGCGGCTGCACGAGTACCTCACCGCGATCACCGCCGGGGTGGGTGTCCAGCCGACCGCGATGACCCAGCGGATGGGCGAGCACGCGGCCCTGACGCAGTTCCGCAGCGCGCGCCAGCTGCCCTGGTACATCGCCACCGACCATCTCAGCGGCGGCAACCCCGGCCAGTACGGCAAGTACAAGTCGTCGTACGCGCGCAAGCCGTTCTCCCCGGCGCAGATCGCGGCGCTGCACCGGAATCTGTACACCACCTACCGGAACCCCGATGGCGCCCTGGTCCAGGTCGACTCGTACGGCGGCCGGATCAACGCGGTCCCGTCGGCGGACACCGCCGTGCCGCAGCGCGACTCGATCATGAAGCTCCAGTTCCAGGTCTACTGGACCGACCCCGCCCAGGAGGCTCTGCACCTCTCCTGGATCCGCGACCTCTATCAGCAGATGTACGCGGAGACCGGGGGCGTTCCGGTGCCGAACACGATCAACGACGGCTGTTACATCAACTATCCCGACAAGGATCTCGGCGACCCGGCCCTGAACACCTCGGGGACCACTTGGCAGACCCTGTACTACAAGGGCAACTACGCCCGGCTCCAGCGGGCGAAGTCCACCTGGGACCCGCAGAACTTCTTCCGGCACGCCCAGTCGGTGCGGGTGCCGTAACCGCTCCGCGTCCGCCCCTGGCCGGAGTGAGGCCGGCCAGGGGCGGTACGGCGAGCAGGATACAAGCGGCGGCCTGATCCGTGGGGAGCTTCCTAGCCCTCCATCGCGCGGACCAGGCTCGCCGGGCGCATATCGGTCCAGTGGGTCTCGATGTACTCCAGGCAGGACTGCCGGGGACCCGGCCCGTGGACCGGGTCCCAGCCCGGCGGTACGGGGACGAAGTCCGGCCACAGGCTGTGCTGGTTCTCGTCGTTGACCAGGACCGTGTAGACGCCGTCGGGGTCCTCGAACGGGTTGCTCACCGTGTCTCTCCTTCAGTGCGGTCGGTGCCATCGGATACCAAGACGGTACCCAGCGCGGCGGCGGTGCGGTACCGGAAGATCAGCCGGGGGGTGAGCGGAAGCCCCGCCGACCGCGCCCGGTCGGCGATCCGCATCACCAGCATGCTGTCGCCGCCGATCGCGAACACATCGTCGTCGGCGCCGACCCGTGCCACCTCCAGCACCTCGGCGAAGACGGCGCAGAGGGCGTGCTCCACCGGGGTGCGCGGCTCCCGGCCGGTGGCCAGCGCCCCCAGGTCCGGTGCGGGCAGCGCCGCCCGGTCCAGCTTGCCGTTGGCGAGCCGGGGCAGCCCGTCCCGTACGGTCACCACGGCCGGAACCATATGGTCCGGTAGGGCGGAGGCGGTGTGCGCGCGGACCGCCACGGGGTCCGCCGTACCCCCCGAAACCGGCACCACATGCCCCACCAGCAGGGTCCGGACCCCCTCCTGATGGACCGTCACCACCGCCTGGCCCACGGCGGGATGGGTCAGCAGCGCGGCCTCCACCTCCGCCGGTTCGATCCGGAAGCCCCGGATCTTCACCTGGTCGTCGGCGCGGCCCAGATAGTCGATCCGGCCGTCCGCCGTCCAGCGGGCGAGATCCCCGGTGCGGTACATCCGCTCACCGGGGCCGCCGAAGGGATCGGCGACAAAGCGCTCCGCGGTCAGCCCCGGGTCGCCGAGATAGCCGCGGGCCAGCCCGCCGCCCGACAGATACAGCTCGCCCGGCACCCCGGGGGGCACCGGGGCGAGCCATCGGTCGAGCACCCGGACCCGGGTCCCCGTCACCGGCCGCCCCACCAGCGGCCGTTCGCTTTCCGCGACCCTCGCCACCAGGGCGTCCACGGTGGACTCGGTGGGGCCGTACAGATTGAACACCTCGGTCCCGGTGAGTGCCCCGAGCCGGGACCAGAGCGGCGCGGGCACCGCCTCGCCGCCGACCCCGAGGACCGCCAGCGGGCAGCGGTCCCCGTCCACCAGCCCGTGGTCGGCCAGTTGCGCGAAGAACGACGGGGTGACCTCCAGGAAGTCGAAGCCGTGCGCGGTCACCGCCGCCGCCAGCAGCGCCGGATCCCGCTGGACCTCCTCGGAGACGATATGGACACAGTGGCCGTCGAGGAGCCAGAGCTGCGGCTGCCAGGAGGCGTCGAAGAAGAACGACCAGGCGTGCCCGGCCCGCAGATGCCGGCGGCCGGTCGCCGCCACCGCCGGGGCGTAGAGGGTGTCGCGGTGGCTGTGGAAGAGCCGGCCGACGGACCCATGGGTGACGACGACCCCCTTGGGGCGTCCCGTGGACCCCGAGGTGTAGATGACATGGGCGGGATGCCGGGGGGTGAGCGGAGCCGTACGGTCCGCGTCGGTGAGGTCACCGCCGTCCAGCCGTGCCGCCCGGGGGTCGTCCAGGAACACCACGGGAAGCTCCGGCGGCAGCGCGGCGGCGGTCTCCCGGGTGGCCAGGGCGAGCACCGGCCGGGCGTCGGCGACGACGGCGGCCAGCCGCTGTCCGGGACTCTCCGGGTCGAGCGGCAGATAGGCCGCGCCCGCCTTCTGCACCGCCAGGACCGCCAGCAGGAACCGGGCGGTGCGCGGCAGCGCCAGCGCCACCGTCCGCTCCGGCCCGGCGCCCAGCTCCACCAGCAGCCGGGCGAGCCGGTTGGCCCCCGTGTTCAGCTCCGTGTACGAGAGGACCAGCCCGTCGGAGGCGACCGCCGGACGCTCCGGTGAGCGCCGCACCTGGGCCTCGAAGAGCGCCGGTACGGTGGTGGGCGCGGCCACCGGGGGCCTGCCGCCCCACTCCCCGAGAAGGCGGTGGCGCTCGGCCCCGCCGAGGATCCCGATGGCGCCGATCCGTACCCCCGGGTCGTCGGCGACGGCCCGCAGGATCCGCAGCAGCCGGGCCGCGAACGACCGCGCGGTGGCGGCGTCGAAGAGATCGGTGCTGTATTCGAGCACCCCGTCCACCCCGCCGTCCCCGGCCCGTTCCATGAAGTCGAAGGAGAGGTCGAACTTGGCGGTGGCCTGCCCCACCTCCGCCGGCTCCGAGCGCAGCCCCGGCAGGACGGGCTCCTCGCCGCCCGCCGCGAGATAGACCACCATCACCTGGAA
Organism: Streptomyces sp. NPDC000594; assembly: GCF_040299965.1. Taxonomy (NCBI): domain Bacteria; kingdom Bacillati; phylum Actinomycetota; class Actinomycetes; order Kitasatosporales; family Streptomycetaceae; genus Streptomyces; species Streptomyces sp. NPDC000594. The sequence continues at coordinate 49,163 of NZ_JBEPCY010000022.1, forward strand.
GAGGGGGTGCCGGGCCAGCGAGCGCACCGGGTTGACCGCCTCGACCACCCGGTCGAAGGGGAGTTCCTGATGGTCGAAGGCGGCCAGGTCCGTCTCCCGCACCCGGGCCAGCAGCTCCCGGAAGGCCGGGTCGCCCGTGAGGTCGTTCCGCAGCACCAGGGTGTTGAGGAAGAAGCCCACCAGATCGTCCAGACCCTGGTCGGAGCGGCCCGAGATCGGGGTGCCCAGGGGGATGTCGTCCCCCGCGCCCAGCCGGTGCAGCAGGGTCGCCACCGCCGCCTGGACCACCATGAACATACTGACATCGCAGGAGCGGGCGAGCCGGCGCAGCCGCCCGGCCAGCTCCGGGTCGAGGGCCAGCGCCGCCGTGCCGCCCCGGTGGGTGCTCTCGGCCGGGCGCGGGCGGTCCAGCGGAAGGGCCGTCTCCTCCGGCAGCCCCGCCAGCGTCCGCCGCCAGAAGGCGGTCTGACGGGCGGTCGTGCTCGCCGGGTCGGACTCCTCGCCCAGCACCCGGCGCTGCCACAGGGTGTAGTCGGCGTACTGGACCGGCAGCGGGTCCCAGCCGGGCGCCAGGCCCGCCGACCGGGCGCCGTAGGCCAGGGCGAGATCGCGGTGGAGCGGTACGTCCGACCACTCGTCGCCCGCGATGTGATGGAGCAGGAGCAGCAGGACATGCTCCTCGTCGGAGAGCCGGAACACCTCGACGCGCAGCGGCGCCTCCCGGTCGAGCGCGAAGCCCCGGGCGGCCGACGCGGCCAGCCGGGCGGGCAGTTCCTCCTCGGTGGCCCCGGTCACCGTCACCGGGACGGCGGCCTCGGCGGGGGTGAGGATCCGCTGGTACGGTTTGCCGTTCCGCTCCGGGAAGACGGTCCGCAGGGTCTCGTGCCGGCCCACCACATCCAGGACCGCCGCGCGCAGCGCCCCCGGATCGAGCGCGCCCCGCAGCCGCCAGGCCGAGGGCATGGTGTAGGTGGCGTCGACCCCGTTCACCCGGTAGAGCACCCACATCCGGCGCTGGGCGTACGAGAGCGGCAGCCGCTCGGGCCGGGGTCCGGCGGCCAGCGCGGGCCGCTCGCTCCGCCCGGCGCCCGTCAGCCGCTCGGCTAGCCGGGCCGGGGTCGGGGCGTCGAACACGTCCCGCAGCGAGATCTCCGCGCCGAGGGCCGCCCGCACCCGGGCGACCAGCCGCATCGCCAGCAGGGAGTGGCCGCCGAGAACGAAGAAGTCGTCGTCGGCGCCGATCTGCGGGACCGGATCGCCGGACCGGGACGTACCGGTCCCCGGTGCCGGGGCGAGACCGAGCACGGTGGCGAACTCCGCGCACAGCGCCGCCTCCCGGGGGGTGCGCGGCGCCCGCGCCGACGGGTCGCGGACCAGGCCGGGGGCGGGCAGTGCCGCCTGGTCCAGCTTTCCGCTGACGGTCCGGGGGACCGAGGCCACCGCGACGAAGGCCGCCGGGACCATATGCCCCGGCAGGGCCGCCGCCAGCCGGTCCCGCAGCACCGCCGGGTCCACCGTGCGGCCCGGCGCGGCCACCGTGTAGGCCACCAGCCGGCGGACCCCGGGCGTGTCCTCCCGTACCACCACGGCGGCCGTCGCCACCTCGGGACGGTCCGTCAGCACCGCCTCGATCTCGGCGGTCTCGATCCGGAAGCCCCGCAGCTTCACCTGGCCGTCGGCGCGGCCCCGGAACTCCAGGGTGCCGTCCCGGCGGCGGCGGGCGAGATCGCCGGTGCGGTACATCCGCTCACCGGGGGCGCCGAAGGGGTCGGCGGTGAAGCGCTCGGCGGTCGGCGCGGGGCGGCGCAGATAGCCCCGGGCGAGCCCGGCGCCGGCGAGATACAGCTCTCCGGTCACCCCGGGCGGCACCGGCCGCAGCCCCGCGTCCAGTACATGGGCCCGGATGTTCGCCACCGGCTCCGCCCAGCGGCCCGTCCGTTCCCTGCCGGCCCCCGGGTGCTCGGGGGCCGGTCCGTGCCAGCCGTAGGCGTCCACCGCGCACTCCGTGGGGCCGTACAGATCGTGGGCCCGTACCCCCGGCAGTGCGCACAGCCGGTCCCACAGCGGGGCCGGGGTCGCCTCACCGCCGACGGCGAGGGTGGCCGGACGGCGCCGGCCCGGGGCCAGAAAGCCCAGCTGTTCCAGTTCGCGCAGATAGGTGGGGGTGACATCGAGGAAGTCGATGCCCCAGCTGTCCAGGCCCGCCAGCAGCGCCGCCGGGTCGGCCATCGTCGCCTCGTCGACCACATGCAGCTCATGCCCCGCCAGCAGCCACAGCAGCGGCTCCCAGGAACCGTCGAAGCTGAACGACGCGGCATGCACCGCCCGCAGGGGCCGCCCGGCCGTGTCCCGCCCGCCCTTGTCCTGTACGGCCGCGTCCCGCTCGGCCGGGAGGATCAGATCCCGGTGGTGCGAGGCGAAGAGATTGCCCAGCCCCCGATGGGTGCCCACGACCCCCTTGGGGCGGCCCGTGGACCCCGAGGTGAAGATGACATACGCGGCCCCCGCCGGATCGGGCGCCTCCCAGGTCACCGGCACCACCGGCGCCCGCTCCACCAGCCCGTCCAGGGTCACCCGGTCATGGCCGGTGGCGGGCAGCCGAGCGGCCAGCTCCTCGGTGGTCACCACCGTATGCGGGGCCGCGTCCGCCAGCATGAACGCCAGCCGGTCCGCCGGATACCCGGGATCCAGCGGCAGATAGGCGGCGCCCGAGGCCAGTACCCCCAGGATCGCCGGGACCGTCTCCCGGCGGGGGAGCGCCAGCGCGACCACCGCCCCCGGCCCGGCGCCCCGCTCCCGCAGCAGCGCCACGACCGTGTCCACCCGTACCGCCAGCTCCCGGAAGGTCAGCCGGGACTCCCCGCTGACCAGCGCCGTCCGCTCCGGGTACGCGCGGACGGCGGCGGCCAGCAGCTCCGGCACCGTCCGTACCGCCCCGGGCAGCTCCGTGGCGTTCCACTCCACCGCGGCGGCCGACCGCTCCGCCTCCGTGAGCACCTCGATCTCCCGGACCGGCAGCCCCGGATCCCCGGCCACCTGCTCCAGCAGTGAGACCATCCGGGCCAGCAGCGCCTCGGCCGTCTCCGGGTCGGCGAGATCCGCCGCGTACTCCAGGAGTACGGTCATCGGCCCGTCCTCACCCCCGTCCACCAGGGTGAAGTCCAGATCGAACTTGGCCATCCCGGTGTCCATGTCGAACCACTCGGTGGCGAGCCCCAGCAGCCGGGGGTCGCCGCCCGGACGGTGGTGATACCCCGCCATCACCTGGAAGAGCGGATTGCGGTCCGCGACCCGCGCCGGGTTCACCGCCTCGACCACCCGGTCGAAGGGGAGGTCCTGGTGCTCGAAGGCGGCCAGCGCACCCTCCCGTACCCGCCCCAGCAGCTCCGCGAAGGTCGGATCTCCCGACAGATCGGCCCGCAGCACCAGGGTGTTGACGAAGAAGCCGACCACCTCGTCCACCGCCGTGTCCGTACGGCCCGCGATCGGCGCCCCCAGCGGGATGTCGTCCCCCGTGCCCAGGCGGTGCAGCAGCGCCGCCGTCGCCGCCTGGAACAGCATGAACGGACTGGCGCCGCACTCCGCGCAGAGCGCCCGCAGGGCCTCGGCCGACTCCCCGGGGAGCCCGGCGCGCACCGTACCGCTGCGGCCCGTGGACCGGGCGGCGCGCGGCCGGTCCAGCGGCAGCGGCACCTCCTCCGGCAGCCCGCGCAGCGCCCCGGTCCAGTAGTCGAGCTGCTCCGCGCCCACCTGGGCCAGCAGCCGCTCCTGCCACAGCGCGAAGTCCGCGTACTGCACCGGCAGCGGCTCCCACACCGGGGCCCGGCCCGCCGCCCGCGCCGTGTACGCGCTCTGGAGATCGGCGAGGAACGGCCGGTCGGACCATTCGTCCGTGGTGATGTGGTGCAGTACCACCGCCACCACCTGGTCATCGGCGGCCAGCCGCAGCACCGAGGTGCGCAGCGGCAGCTCCCCGGCCAGATCGAACGGGCGGCGCTGGACCCCCTCGACCCACGCCGGGACCTCCGCCTCCGTCCCCTCCCCGAGGGTGAACTCCGGCTCCGCTTCCCCGGCCGGGACGATCCACTGGTACGGCTCGCCCTCCTCCTCGGCGAACCGGGTCCGCAGCGACTCGTGCCGCCCGGCCACATCGCGCACCGCCGCCCGCAGCGCCGCCGTGTCCAGCGTTCCCCGCAGCCGGAACACCAACGGGAAGTTGTACGCGACCGAACCCCCGGCGATCCGCTCCACCAGCCACAGCCGCCGCTGTGCCGCCGAGAGCGGGATCCGCTCCGGGCGGGGGCGGACGGCCGTGAGCGCGGGCCGGGCGCTCCCGGCCGGTACCGCCCGCTCCGCCAGCAGCTCCGGGGTCGGCGCCTCGAACAGATCACGGATGGCCAGCTGGGTGCCCAGCTCGGTACGGGCCCGGCTGACCAGCCGGGTCGCCAGCAGCGAATGGCCGCCCAGCTCGAAGAAGTGGTCCTCGGCGCCGACCCCCTCCACCCCCAGGATCTCGCCGAAGAGCCGGCAGAGCACCTCCTCCACGGGGGTACGGGGGCCCCGCCCGGCCGATCGCGCGGCGGCGGGCTCCGGCTCCGGCAGCGCCCGGACATCCAGCTTGCCGTTGTCGTTCATCGGCAGCCGGTCCAGGACCAGCAGCGCGGAGGGGACCATGTACGAGGGCAGCCGCCGCGTCAGCTCCTCCCGTACCCGGCGGACCAGCCCGGCCGATGCCCGGTTCCGCGCCGGGGCGTTGGTGTACGGGCCGGGCGCGCCCGACGGCCGGTAGAGCCCGGTGGTCACCGTGGCCCCCGCCGGGTCGGCCGGCAGGAACACCGCCTCGTACCGGCCCGGCTCCGCCGACCAGGTGGTCAGGGTCCGCAGCCCGTACCGGGCCGCCAGCTCCCGCAACTCCGCCGGCTCGACTCCTTCGGCCGACGTCCCTGCCCCCGCTTCGTCCGCCGTGGGCAGCCGCCCCTCGGCCAGGGCCCGGACCGCCGCCAGCTCCCCGGCGATCCGGGGGTCGGGCACCTCCACCACCCGCAGCGGGCCCCGGATCCGCGCCAGCCGTCCGGCCAGCTCCTCGGGGCCGGACCAGACGGCCGTCGCCGCTCCGGCCAGATCCACCACCGCCCCGGTGTCCTGCGGACTCCGGCGCAGCACCACGTCATAGCGGTGCCGGGTCAGCTCGTTGTGGTACCGGCCGTCCTTGGTCCGCACCTCCACCGCCAGGCCGAGGGCGGTGAACCACTCCGGGTCGACCAGCAGCTCCTTCTCCAGGGCGATCCCCCGGTCCACCGCCGCGCGCAGCGCCGCCGGATCCGGGTCCGCGCCCGCCCGCGCCAGCTGGACCCCGGTGTGGAAGGCCCGTGCCTGCCGCAGCCGCCGGATGTCGCCCAGGAAGAGCGCACCCCCCGGCACCAGCAGCTCCAGCGCCCCGGCGATCACCCGCTCCAGATGGTCCGGACCGGGGAAGTACTGGACCACGGAGTTGACCACGATCGTGTCGAAGTACCCGGTCGGCAGCCCCTCGGTGACCCCGGCGGGCAGACAGCGCAGCTCCACCCGGTCCGCCAGGGCCGGATCGCCCCGGCGCAGCTCCTCGCCCAGCTTGCGGATGACGGGCGCCGCGAAGTCGGTGGCCCAGTACGCCTCCGCCGCCGGGGCCAGCCGGGAGAGCAGCAGCCCCGAGCCCACACCGATCTCCAGCACCCGCCGGGGGCGCAGCGCGCGGATCCGTTCGACGGTGGTCTCCCGCCACTCCCGCATCTGCTCCAGCGGAATGGGGAGCCCGTCGTAGGAGCTGTCCCAGCCCGCGAAGTCCTCGGTGAACAGGGCGGTACCGATCTCGGTGTACTCGGCGGAGTAGATCTCCTCCCACTCGCCGATCTGCGCCCGCTCGGCCTCCTCCCGGGCCGCCCGGTCCGGTTCGGCCGGGACCACATACCCCACCAGCCGCTGGGTGCCCGGGGCCGAGGTGTCCGGACGGGCGACGACCGCCGCCCGGGCGACCCCGGGAAGCCGGTCCAGTACGGTCTCGATCTCGGCGGGCTCCACCCGGTGGCCCCGGATCTTCACCTGGTCGTCGGTGCGCCCCAGGAAGTCCAGATGGCCGTCGGCGCGCCGCCGCACCAGGTCGCCGGTGCGGTACATCCGCTCACCGGGGGCGCCGAAGGGGTCGGCGACAAAGCGCTCCCCGGTCAGCCCCGGCCGGTTGAGATACCCCCGGGCCAGCCCCACTCCGGCGATGTACAGCTCGCCCGCGACGCCGTCCGGCACCGGTCGCAGCCAGGTGTCCAGGAGATGGGCCCGGGTGGCGCGGATCGGACGGCCGACGGTGGGCGTCGCACTGTCGTCGGTGCCGCCGCCGAGGGTGTTGATGGTGTACTCGGTCGGCCCGTACAGGTTGTACCCATAGGTGCCCTCGGTGTCGCGGAGACGGTTCCACACCGTCTCGGTCACCGCCTCGCCACCCAGCAGCACCAGCGGCGGGCGGTGCCCCTCCAGCAGCCCCTCCGCCAGCAGCAGATGGGCATAGGTGGGGGTCACATTGACGACATCGATCCGGTGCGCCTCGCAGTAGGCCACCAGCGCCAGGGCGTCCCGGCGCAGCTCCTCGTCGCAGATATGGACCTCATGGCCCTCCACCAGCCAGAGCAGTTCCTCCCAGGACATGTCGAAGGCGAAGGAGACCGTGTGCGCGATCCGCAGCCGCCGCCCGCCCGCCGCCGCGACGGCCGGGGCGAAGATCTCCTTCTGATGGTTGAGCTGCATATTGGTCAGCCCGCGATAGGGCGTCACCACTCCCTTGGGGCGGCCGGTGGAGCCCGAGGTGTAGATGACATACGCCGGGTGCTCCGGGCTGAACGTCACCCGTACCGGGTCCCCGGAGCACTCCGCCAGCTCCGCCGTGAGCGCCGGGTCGTCCAGCAGCACCCGGCGCCGCCCGCCGGTGAGGGTCGCCGCGACCGCCGTGGTGGAGACCAGCACCAGCGGCTCCGCGTCCGCCAGCATCAGCGAGAGCCGGTCGGCGGGATGGTCCAGCTCCAGCGGCAGATAGGCGGCGCCGGTGCGCAGCACCGCGAAGAGGGCCACCACCATGTCGATCGAGCGCGGCAGCCCGAGCGCCACCACGGTCTCCGGCCCGGCGCCCCGGGCGATCAGCAGCCGGGCCATCCGGTTGCAGCGTGCGTCGAGTTCGGCGTACGAGAGGGTCCGCGCGCCGAACACCAGCGCCGTCGCCCCGGGGGTACGGGCCGCCTGCGCGGCCAGCAGATCGGCGATCGTTTCACGTGGAACCGGCTGTCGGCTCTCCCGGTCCATGCGCCGCAGCCGTTCCCGTTCGGCCGGAAGGGTCGTGTCCACCGATCCCACCAGGGCCTCGGGATCGGCGATCAGCGCCGTCACGACCAGGGTGAACCGCTCCAGCAGCTGCTGTGCCGCCGCCGGGTCCAGCGCGTCCGGACGGTAGGCCAGGGTGCAGCGGATCCGCCGCCCCGGAGTGATCACTACATTGACGGGGTAGTGGGTGGCGTCGGCCTGGGCGACCGCCCGGGCGCCGTACCGTTCGGCCAGGGCGGTGAGCCGCTCCTCGGTGTCGGCGTTCCGCAGGACGAAGAGGGTGTCGAAGAGCCTGCGGTGGCCCGTTTGGGCCTGGAGGACCCCGAGGCCCACCCAGTCGTACGGCATCAGCTCCATCCGCTCGTCCTGGATCCGCCGCAGCAGCCGTTCCACCGGCTCCCGGGGGTCGAGGGCGATCCGCGCCGGCACGGTGTTGAGGAACATCCCGAGGGTGTGTTCCACCTCGGGGACCTCACTGGGCCGCCCCGCGACCGTGGTCCCGAAGACCACATCCGTCCGTCCGGTGGCGCCCGCGAGCACCAGCGCCCAGGCGGCGGTGAGGACCGTGTTCAGGGTCAGCCCCCGGCCGCGCGCGGTGCGGCGCAGCAGCTCGCCGGTCTCCTCGTCCAGCTCGCGGTCGAGCTGCTGGGGAACGGCGGGGGCCGGGGCCTCCCCGTCCGCGCCGTCCGGCCGCAGCAGGGTCGGCTCGTCCAGCTCCGCCAGCGCCGCACGCCAGACATCGAGCGCGACCCGGTCGTCCTGCCGCTCCAGCCAGCTCAGATAGGAGCGGTAGGAGCCGGACGGGGGCAGCGGGGCCGGATCGCCCCCGTTGGCGTACAGCGCGAAGAGCTGGTCCAGGAAGAGCCAGGCCGACCAGCCGTCCCACAGCAGCAGATGACGGCTGATCAGCAGCCGGTCCCCGCCGTCCGCCGCGCCCGAACGGATCAGCAGCAGCCGGAAGAGCGGCGGCCGGGCCAGCTCGAAGCGGCGGGCGCGGGCCTCGTCCAGCAGGAGCCGCAGCCGCCCGGCCCGCTCGTCCTCGCCGAGCCCCGACAGATCCGCCTCCTCCAGCGGGACGGCCGGATCACCGGCCACGAACTGCGCCGGGCGGCGCAGCCCCTCACTGGTGAAACCGGCCCGCAGGGTGGGGTGGCGCTCCATCAGCACCCGTACCGCCGTGGCCAGCCGGTCCCGGTCCACCCGCCCGGCGAGGTCGAACGCCTCATGGACGGTGTAGACGTCCAGCGCGCCGGTGTCGTAGGTGGAGTGGAAGTACAGCCCCTCCTGGAGCGGGGCCAGCGGCCAGATGTCCTCGATCCGGCCGGGGGCCAGCGCCGCCACCCGGGCCCGCTCCCCGGCGGTGGGCTCCCAGCTGCCGGGAGCCTCCACGACGGCCGTGCCGACCGCCAGTTCGGGTGCGGAGGCGGCCAGCGCGGCGGGGGTGCGATGGTCGAAGACGGTCCGGGGGCTGACCTCGTACCCGGCGCTCCGAGCCCGTCCGGAGAGGCTGATGGAGCTGATGCTGTCGCCGCCCAGCAGGAAGAAGTCGTCGTCGGGGGAGACCTCCGCGAGGCCCAGCACCGCCGCGAAGATCTCCGTGAACAGCAGCTCCCGGGGGTCGCGGGGGGCCCGTGCGGCGGCCCGCTCCCGCCGGGGCGCGGGCAGCGCCGCCCGGTCCAGCTTGCCGCTGGGGGTCAGCGGCAGGGTGTCGAGCACCATGAACGCCGAGGGCACCAGCGGTGCGGGCAGTTCGGCGGCGAGCGCCGCCCGCAGCGCGGACGCCGCGACACCGGCGGGCCCCGCCGCCACCACATAGGCGACCAGCGAACCCCCGTGCACGGTGACCGCGGCACGGGCCACCGACGGCCAGCGGAGCAGCGCCTCCTCGATCTCCCCGGGCTCGATCCGCCGCCCGTGCAGTTTGATCTGCCGGTCGGTGCGGCCCAGATACTCGACCACCCCGTCCGCGCGCCGCCGCACCAGATCCCCGGTCCGGTACATCCGGGACCCGGGCGGCCCGTACGGGTCGGCGGTGAAGCGCTCGGCCGTCGCCCCCGGCCGCCCGTGGTAGCAGCGCGCCAGCTGGGTGCCCGTCAGATACAGCTCGCCCGGCACCCCGGGCGGCACCGGGCGCAGCCCGGAGTCCAGCACCCGCAGCCCGGTGTTCCACACCGGCCGGCCGATGGGCACCGTCCCCGTCGTCCCGCCCGCATAGGGATGGTGGGTGACATCGACGGCCGCCTCCGTCGGCCCGTACAGATTGTGCAGGGGCACCCCGGTCAGCTCCCGCCACCGGTGGGCCGCCCGTGCGGGGAGCGCCTCGCCGCTGCTGAAGACCTGGCGCAGCGGGCCCGCCCAGGACGGGTCGCCGGTCACCTCGCCGGAGCGCAGGAACGCCTCCAGCATGGAGGGGACGAAGTGCAGCGCGGTGATCCCCTCGGCGCGGACCAGGGCGCTCAGATAGGCGGGGTCCCGGTGTCCGTCGGGGCGGGCGAGCACCACCGCGGCGCCCTCCAGCAGGGGCCAGAAGAACTCCCACACCGAGACATCGAAGCTGGACGGTGTCTTCTGGAGCACCCGGTCCCCGGGGCCGATCGGATAGTGGTGCTGCATCCAGGCCAGCCGGTTGAGGACCGCCCGGTGGCTGACGACGACCCCCTTGGGGTGGCCGGTGGAGCCCGAGGTGTAGATGAGATAGGCGGCGTCGTCGGGATGGGCCGAACGTACCTGGGGCGGTCCGGGGTCGGGTGCGGTGCCGGTCGCATCCGGTGCGTCTGTCGTGTCCGGTGCGTCTGTCGTGTCCGATGGGCCGGACGCGTCGATCAGGAGCGGGGTCACCCCCGGCGGTACCCGGCCGGCCAGCTGCCGGGTGGTGACCACCAGACCGGCGCCGGAGTCGGTGAGCATCCGCTCCACCCGGTCGGCCGGATACTCCGGGTCGAGGGGCAGATACGCCGCACCGGAGGCGACCACGCCGACCAGCGCCACCATCAGTTCCACCGAGCGTTCCACCGCCACACCCACCACCGTGCCCGGCCCGGCGCCGAGGGCGGCGAGCCGTTCGGCGACCGCCCCGGAGCGGGCCGCCAGCTCCGCGTAGGTCAGCCGTCCGCCCTCATGGACGACGGCCGTGGCGGTGGGGGTACGGGCCGCCCGCGCGGCCAGGGCGGCGGCCAGGGTGGTGGCGGGCAGCTCCCGGCGCTCCCCGTGCGGATGGGCCCCGGCCACCTCCGCCGGGGTCAGCAGGGGGACCGACCCGGCAGGCCGGCCGGGGTCATCCGCCAGCGCCCCCAGCAGCAGCGCCAGCCGGTCCGCGAGACTCCGTACGGCGGCCGTGCCGATCCGCTCGGTGTGATGCTTGAGCAGCAGTTCCAGCCGGGCCCCCGGTTTGACGACCAGGGCGAGCGGATAGTGGACCGCGTCCTGGAAGGAGTGACCGGTGATCCGCACCCGGCCCGAGGCGTCGGCGACCCCGCTCTCCCCCGGATAGTTCTCGAAGACCACCAGGGTGTCGAAGAGTTCACCGGCCCCGGCGCGCCCCGCCAGCCGGCCGATCTCCGCGAGACCCAGCCCCTGGTGGTCCAGGAGCGCGGACTGCTCCTCCTGGAACCGGGTGAGCAGCGTGGCCAGGGGTTCGGCGGGCCGGTACCGCAGCCGGGTCGGCACGGTGTTGATGAAGAGTCCGACCATCGACTCGACCCCGGCGAGGGCGCCGTCCCGGCCGGAGACGGTGGTGCCGAAGACCACGTCGTCGCGGCCGGTCACGGCGGTCAGCAGCAGCCCCCAGGCCGTCTGGACCACGGTGCCGAGGGTGACACCCAGCTCCCGGGCCCGCTCGGTGAGCCGGGCGGTGGTCCGCTCGGGCAGCGGCAGACGTACCCGCCCCGGCCGGTGCGGCGCACCCGTCGCCGTCGCCTCGATCAGGGTGGTGGGCTCCTCCAGACCGGCGAGCGCGGTACGCCAGGCGGCGCGCGCGGCCTCGTGGTCCGCCGCCGCCAGCCGGCGGAGATGGAGGTGGTACGGGGTGACGGGCGGCAGCGGCGCGGGCTCGGGCCCCGCCGCCCCCGCCGCCCTCTCCGGCCCGTACAGCGCGAGCAGTTCGCGGTGGAGCACCGGCAGGGACCAGCCGTCCGCGACGATGTGATGGAAGGTCAGCAGCAGCCGGAAGCGCTCCTTGCCCAGCCGTACCAGGGCGCAGCGCAGCAGCGGCGGGCGGGCCAGGTCGAAGGGGTGCGCCCGCTCCTCGGCGGCGATCTCCTCGGCCGCCGTGTCATCGGCGGCGGCGGTCTCGCGCCAGGGCAGCTCCAGGCCCCGGGCGACGATCTGCACGGGGGAGCCGTCGGGACGCTGCCGGAAGGCGGCCCGCAGCGGGGCGTGCCGCTCCAGCAGGGCCTGGGCGGCCCGGCGCAGGGCCGCGCCGTCCACCGGACCCGCCAGCTCCACGCTCTGCTGGACGACATAGGAGTCACCGCCGTCCGCCCCGGCGAGGGCGTGGTAGCAGAAGCCCTCCTGGAGCGGGGTCAGCGGCAGCAGCTCCGCGATGTCCAGTGGCTCCGCGCCCTGGATCAGCTCCCGTTCGCCCTCGGCCAGGACTACCAGGGGCCCGGCCGGGGCGGGCGGGGTCCCGTCGGCCGCGCGGTCCCGGGCGGCGACGGCGAGCGCGGCGACCGTGCGATGGCGGAACACATCCCGCACGGTGAGGTCGAGGCCCTCCTCACGGGCGCGGATCAGCAGCCGGATGGCGACGATGCTGTCACCGCCCAGGGCCAGGAAGTCGTCGTCCACGGTGACCGAGGGCACCCCCAGCACCTCGGCGTAGACCGCGCAGAGCAGCTCCTCCCGGGCGTCGCGCGGGGCCCGTCCGGAGCTGACCGCCGTGTAGTCGGGGACGGGGAGCGCCTTGGCGTCGAGCTTGCCGCTGGCGGTCACCGGGAGCGCGGTCAGCGGGACGAAGGCGGCGGGCACCATGTACTCGGGGAGCCAGGCGGCGGTGTGTTTCCGCAGCGCCGAGAGGAGTGCGGTGATGTCCCGGAAGGGCGCGGGCCGGTTGGCGAGCGGACGGCCGCCGCCGGGGATGTAGACCGGGGTACGGGGGGTGTCGCCGGGGCCGGTGCCGCGCTCCAGGACGACATCGAGGGCGCCGTCGGGGTCCTGTCCGTTCCAGGTGACGGTCGCCCGAAGGCCGTGCTCGGCGGCGACGGTGTGGAACACCTCGGGATCCACGCCCGGCGGCCCGGGGGTACCGGGGTCACCGTCCAGGGCCCGCCGGGCCGCGAGATCGCCGTCGAGGCGGGCATTGGGCACACCGGTGACCCGGATCCGCGGGTACCCCTGGGCGACGATCCCGGTCAGCCCGGCGGTGCCGCCGACCCGGCCCCAGGGGACGACGTACTCCTCGTGCTCCTCGGGGAAGTTGCCCTGCGGTGCCCCCGACAGGCGCGGGGACGGGAGCGGGAGCGGGTCGTGGGCCGGGTCGGGTACGGGCGCGGGGGCCGGGCGGAGCACCACGTCGTAGCGGTAGCGGCTCAGCTCATTGTGGTGGGCCGCCCGTTTGACGCGGATGTCCGCCGTGACCCCGTCGAGCGCGGCGAAGAAGTCCGGGTCCAGCAGCAGTTCGCCCTCCCACGCCACCGCACGCCCCACCGCCGCCCGTGACCGGGCGGGATCCCCGCCGCCGTCCGCCCGCGCGGCCACCGCCGCCCGGAGCGTCCGCAGCAGCCGCAGATTGCGGACGTCCCCGACGAAGACGGAGCCTCCGGGCACCAGCAGCGCGAGCGCCTTCCGCAGCACCTCGGTGAGATACGCGGCGCTCGGGAAGTACTGGGCCACCGAGTTGAGGACGACCGTGTCGAAGAACCCCTCCGGCAGCCCCGCCGTCCGATGCGCGGGCTGGGCCCGCAGCTCCACCCGCCCCGACAGCTCCGGGTCGCCGGCGAGCCGCGCGCGCAGCGCCCGTACCGCCTCCGGTGACAGATCCGTGCCCCAGTACGTCTCGCACCCGGGGGCGAGGCGCGCCAGCATCAGTCCGCTGCCGACCCCGATCTCCAGGACCCGGCGGGGGCGCAGCGCCCGGATCCGGGCGACGGTCTCCTCGCGCCACTCCCGCATCTCCGCGACGGGGATGGGCCGCCCGTCGTACATGCTGTTCCAGCCGGCGAAGTCCTCCCGGAGGCCGTCGGATCCGGCCGCCGCCCGGTAGAGCAGGTCATGGACCTCCCGCCACGCGTCGACCCGCGCGTGCTCCGGCCCGCCGTCCGTGTCGTCCTGACCGTCCCTACCATCCCCACCGTCGCTACCGCCGCTACCGTCCCTGGCGTCGCGGGTTTCCCGGTCCGGTTCCGGTCCGCCGCCGAGCGCGGGCACCACATACGCCGCGAGCATCCGCCGGCCCGGGGTGTCCTCCCGCGCCACGACGGTGACCTGGTCCACGGCGGGATGGCGGCGCAGGACCGACTCGATCTCGCCCGGCTCGACCCGGAAGCCCCGGATCTTGACCTGGGCATCGGTCCGGCCGAGGAAGTCCAGCCGCCCGTCCGCCCGCCACCGGACGAGGTCGCCGGTGCGGTAGAGCCGCTCCCCGGGCGCCCCGAAGGGATCCGCGACAAACCGTTCCGCGGTCAGCCCCGGCCGGCCGAGATAGCCCCGGGCCAGCCCCTCCCCGCCGAGATACAGCTCGCCCGTGACCCCGGCCGGCACCGGCCGCAGCCGGGCGTCGAGGACCAGGGCCCGGGTCCCGGGGTCGGGGACCCCGATGGGGACGATCGCCCCGGTGGGCACGGCGGGGTCGCACAGCCCCAGGGTCGAGTTGGTGGTCGCCTCCGTCGGCCCGTACGCGTTGAACATCATCCGGCCCGGGGCCCAGCGGGCCACCAGCTCGGGCGAGACCCGCTCGGTTCCGGCCAGCAGCGTCGCCCCCTCGGGCAGCGTCAGCCCCTCGGGCATCGCGGCCAGCAGCGCGGGCGGCAGGATCATAAAGGTGATGCCGTGCTCCCGGGCGTAATCGGCCAGCGGCGCCCCCGGCACCCGCAGCTCCGACGGGACGATCACCAGCCGTCCGCCGGAGAGCAGCCCCAGGCACAGATCCCAGAACGCCACATCGAAACTGGGCGAGGCGAACTGGAGCACCCGGCTGTGCGGCCCGACACCGAAGCGGTCGCGCTGGGTCGCCACCAGCTTGGCCACCCCGCCATGGGTGAGGACGACGCCCTTGGGGCGGCCGGTCGATCCCGAGGTGTAGATGACATACGCGGCGCCGGCAACGGTGAGCGGAGCGCCCCGGTCCGTGTCACCCGGGTCCTGCGCGGGCAGGGTCGCCAGCTCGGCGGCGAAGGCGGGCGAGTCCAGCGCCACCCGGGCCATCGACTCCCGCCCCGGGATCTCCGCCGCGCTCTCCTCGGTGGTGACCAGGGCGACGGGCGCGGCGTCCCGGAGCATGTAGGCGATCCGGTCCGCCGGGTAGTCGTGGTCGATCGGCAGATACGCCGCGCCCGACTTGAGGACGGCGACCTCGGCCACGATCAGCGCGGTGGAGCGGGGCAGCGCCAGCGCCACGATCCGCTCCGGGCCCGCGCCCCGGGCGATCAGGGCGTGGGCGAGCCGGTTGGCCCGCTCGTCCAGCTCCGCGTAGGTCAGCCGCTCGTCGCCGAGGACCAGGGCGGTCGCCCCGGGCCGCAGCCGTACCTGGTCGGCGAACATCTCCGGCCAGGTACGCGGCGGCAGATCATGGGCGGTGGCGTTCCACTCCACCACGGTGCGCCGGTACTCGCCGGGGGTGAGCACATCGAGCGCGGTGACCGGTGTGTCGGGGCGGCGCGGGGCGTCGGCGAGCAGGGTGGCCCAGTGGCCGAGGAACCGCTCGACCGCCGCTCCGTCGAGCCGGTCGGTACGGTACGCGGCGCTCAGCCCGCCGCCGTCGGCCGCCACCACCAGCTCGGTCCCGTCGGCCACCGCCACCGGCTCGGTCCCGTCGGCCACCGCCCCGGGCGCCGTCGTGAACGCCGTCGTGAACGCCGTCGTGAAGAACGGCGCCTCCTCACCCGCCGCCGCCCCGGTCCGCAGCTCCCGGGTGAGCACCACGAGGGGCAACCGGTGGGCACGGGCCCCCTCCACGGCCCGTGCCACCCTTCGGACGAGTTCGCCGAAGGAAGGGTCCCCGTCCAGGCGGACCCGTACCGGCAGCCCCTCGTGGCCGACGGTGAGATCGTTCTCCCCGCCGTACCGGTGGAGCAGCGCCAGCAGCGCGGCGACCCCGGTGATCCCGGCGGCGTCCGGGACATCCCGGTCGAAGCGGCGGGTCACCCGCGCCCAGCCGCGCTCCGGCCGGGGCGCTCCGGGCCGGCCCGCCGGGAGCGTCATCGGCAGGGTCATCGCCCGGGGCGGTGGGGTCAGCTCCTTGCGCCAGTACGCGAGGGCCGCCTCGGCGGCGTCGGGACTCGCATCGGGACCGGCCCCGGGACTCGCATCGGACCCGGCCCCGGGACTCGCGTCGGGCCCGGCATCGGTGGTGGCGGCGGCTTCGGGATCGGCGGGGACGGCGACTTCCTCGGAACCTGACACGGTGGCCGAGCCTCCCGTAAAGGAAAAGGAATCGTTCCCGGCCATGACCGGGAGCGGGCCCGGGTCATACTAAGGTAAGCATTACCTAAATCAACAGGGTGTCCTCGCAGACGGGTCATCCGACGGCCCCGCGTGGCTTACATTGAAGGTCTGCCTAACCTAACGAAGTGACGTGGGGAGCCCGGTGTCCACAGCGAAACGCCCCCGCGCGGTCCTCCTTCCCGTGCTCTCCGTGACCCTGCTGGTCGCCCTCATCTCCCTCTCCCTCTCCGTCGGCGCCCTCGGCGTCCCCCTCGGCCAGGTGTGGGACACCCTCCTCGGGTCCGCCCCCAGCAGCCGGATCGACAATGTCGTCTGGTCGGTACGGGTCCCGCGGACCGCCCTCGGGGTCGCCGCCGGAGCCGCGCTGGGGCTCGCCGGCACCCTGATGCAGGCCCTGACCCGCAATCCGCTCGCCGACCCCGGCCTCCTCGGGGTCAGCGCGGGTGCCGCCTTCTCCATCGTGCTCGCCGTGGGAGTCCTCGGCCTCGGCTCGGCCTACGGCTACATCTGGTTCGCCTTCGGCGGCGCCCTCGCCGCCAGCGTCCTCGTCTATGTCATGGGCGGACTCGGACGTTCCGGCTCCACCCCGGTGAAACTGGCCCTCGCCGGTGTCGCCGTCACCGCCCTGCTGACCTCGGTGACCAGCGCCATCGCCCTCACCGACCCGGACGCGCTGAACCGCTTCCGCTTCTGGTCCGCGGGCACCCTGGCCAACCAGGACCAGGCGGTCCTGCCCCGGATCCTCCCCTTCCTGCTGGCCGGCGCGCTCATCGCGCTCGCCCTCGGCCCCTCGCTCAACCGGCTCGCCCTCGGCGACGACGTCGCCACCTCGCTGGGCGTCCGGCTCCTCCCGCTGCGCCTGCTGGGCGTGGCCGCCGTCACCCTGCTGACCGGCGGCGCGGTCGCCGTCATCGGCCCGGTGGTCTTCATCGGCCTGATCGTGCCCCATGTGGCCCGGGTCCTCACCCAGTACGCGGGCATCGGCCCCGACTACCGCTGGCTGCTGCCGCTCTCCGCCGTCCTCGCCCCCTCGCTGCTGCTCGCCGCCGACATCACCGGACGGCTGCTGGCCAAACCGACCGAGATCCAGGCCGGAATCCTGGTCGCCCTCATCGGCGGACCCTTCTTCATCGTGATGGTCCGCCGCCGCCGACTCGCGGAGCTGTGAGCATGACCGACCTCCTCACCGACCACCCCGCCGGCCCGGCGGACCGGCCCGGCGTCGACAAGCGGCCCGGCGGCCCCGCCCGGCAGCCCGGCAGGATCCCCTTCCGGCTGGCGATGCCCCCCGTATCCGGAGTGCTCCGCCCCCGCCAGGCCCTGGTCTGCGCCGTCCTCGCCGCCGCCGTCGCCCTGACCTTCTGCTGGTCCATCGCGATCGGCGACATCCCCTACTCCCTCACCGAGGTCGCCCGCGCGCTGGTGGGATCCGGGGACCCCGGTACCGAGCTGATCGTCCAGGAGCTGCGGCTGCCCCGGGCGCTGACCGCGGTGCTGGTCGGAGTCGCCTTCGGGGTCTCCGGCGCCCTCTTCCAGACGATGACCCGCAACCCCCTGGCCAGCCCCGACATGATCGGGATCACCCAGGGCGCGAGCGCCGCCGTCGTCGCGGGCATCGTCCTCGGCTGGGACGCCGCACTGCCCACCCAGTGGCTCGGCCTCCTCGGCGCCCTGGCCACCGCCCTCCTCGTCTATCTGCTCGCCTGGAAGCGCGGCACCACCGGCTACCGCATCGTCCTCGTCGGCGTCGGCGTCGCCTGGATCTGCACCAGCGTCAGCGACTTCCTGATGGCCCGGGGCAAGCAGATGGACGCCCAGGCCGCCCTCGGCTGGCTCGTCGGCAATCTCAACGGCCGCACCTGGGACCAGATCAACCCCCTGATCATCGCCGTCGCGGTGCTGCTCCCCGTCGCCCTGCTGCTCGGCCGGCTGCTCCGCACCCTCCAGCTCGGCGACGACGTGGCCCGGTCCCTCGGCACCCGGGTGCAGCCGGTCCGGCTCGCCGTCCTGATCACCGGCGTCGGCCTGGTCGCCTTCGGCACCGCCGCCGCGGGACCGGTCGCCTTTGTCGCCCTCGCCGCGCCGCAGATCGCCCAGCGGCTGGCGCGGACCGCCTGGCCGCCCCCGCTGGCCGCCGGGCTCACCGGGGCCCTGGTCGTCCTGGTCGCCGATCTGATCGCGCGCACCCTGATCGACGACACCGAGCTCCCGGTCGGCGTCGTCACCGGCGTCCTCGGCGCCCCCGTACTGCTCTGGCTGCTCATCCGCGCCAACCGCGCCGGCTCAGGAGGCTGATTCCATGTCCACGAAGACCACGCCGCCCGCCGGTCCCGATCTGCCGCCCACCGGTTCCGGTCTGCCGACCGCCGGTCCCGAGCTGTCGACCGGCGGCCCCGATCTGCGGGCCGCCGGACTCCGGCTCGCCTACGACGACCGGGTCGTGGTCCACGACCTCGATGTCGCCCTGCCCTCCGGCCGGGTCACCGCCATCGTCGGGGCGAACGCCTGCGGCAAGTCCACCCTGCTGCGCGCGCTGGCCCGGCTGCTGGCCCCGGCGGCGGGCGCGGTCCATCTCGACGGCCGCTCGCTGCACGCGATACCCACCCGGGAACTGGCCCAGCGCCTCGGCATCCTGCCCCAGTCGCCGGTCGCCCCCGAAGGGCTGACCGTGATCGACCTGGTCGGCCGGGGCCGCTCCCCGCACCAGACCTGGTGGCGCCAGTGGTCCCAGGGCGACGAGCGGGCCGTCCATGACGCGCTCCGCGCCACCGGGATGAGCGAGCTGGCCGACCGCCCGGTGGACGAGCTGTCCGGAGGGCAGCGGCAGCGCGCCTGGATCGCCATGGCCGTCGCCCAGGGAACCCCCGTACTGCTGCTCGACGAGCCGACCACCTATCTCGACCTCGCCCACCAGATCGATGTCCTGGACCTGGTGACCGATCTCAACCGCGAGCAGGACCGCACCGTGGTGATGGTCCTCCACGACCTCAACCAGGCCTGCCGCTACGCCGACCATGTGATCGCGATGAAGGCGGGACGGATCGTCGCCGAGGGCGATCCCGCCGAGGTCATCACCGCCGAGCTGGTCGAGGAGGTCTTCGGGCTCCGCTGCCGGATCGCCCCGGACCCGGTCAGCGGCACCCCGATGGTCATCCCGATGGGGCGGTACCACGAGAGCCCCGGCGCCGTCTCGGTCGCCAAGGTCTGACGGCCGTCCCGCCCGACCGCCCCGCCCCGACCGCCCCGCCCCGCCCCGCCCCGTGCGCCGGGACCGCGCCGGGGCCCGGCGGTGCTCAGGGCCGGGCGGTGAGATAGCCCCCCATCGTCCGGAAGAAGTCCCCCGCCGCCAGCTCGGTCCCGTCCTCGGTCCGCAGCCGTCTGATCACCAGCCCCCGCCGGTCCCCCGAGCGGGCGTCCGCGCCGGCGACGACGACCACCCCGTCGTCCTCCTTGATGAAGATCCGCCCCGGGGTGCCCCCGTAGCACTTGCGGGAGACCGAGGCCGAGACGATACGGATGCGCCGGCCCCGGTGATGGGTGAAGGCGTTGGGGTACGGGTCGCACTGGGCGCGCACCAGCCGCTCCAGCTCCTCCGCCGGGCGGTTCCAGTCGATCCGGCTGTCCTCGATCGCCCGTTTGTGGAAGAAGCTGGCCCGGGAACGGTCCTGGGGTGTCCACACCGCCCGCCCCGAACCGATCAGCTCCAGTGACTCCGTGACGATCGGTCCGATCAGATCGACCGTACGGTGGAAGAGGTCGGCGGCGGTGTCCCGGGGGCCCACCGGCACCGACCGCTGGAGCAGGATGTCGCCCATGTCCAGCTCGGCGTCCATCCGGTGCGCGGTGACGCCGACTTCGCGCTCGCCGTTGATGAGGGCCCAGATCAGCGGGGAGAAACCGGCGTACCTCGGCAGCAGCGAGTCATGCACATTGAGGGTGCCGTGCGGCGGCAGGTCGTAGATCTCCGGCGGCAGCCAGGTGCGCCAGTTGTTGGCGACGATGATGTCCGGCCGGGCCTCGCGGAGCGCCGCGAACAGCCCGTCGTCGCCGGGCCGGTCGCGCAGCAGCACCGGGACACCGTGCTTCTCGGCGAGGTCGGCGACCGAGTCGTCCCAGATCTTCTCGTACGCATGGTCACTGCGGGGATGCGTGACCACGAGGACCACTTCGTGCCCGGACTCCAGGAGCGCCCGCAGCGTGCGATGACCCCAGGTCTGATAGCCGAACATGACGACCCGCATGAATCCTCCTCAGGACATTGCAAGGTAAGGCTAACCTTATCTAACATATGCCTGCTGAGGGAGGCGACGACGTGGTGAACGCACTGCACAGCCCGTCCGGCACCATCTATGACATCCTGGGCATCGGCTTCGGACCCTCGAATCTGGCCCTCGCCATCGCGGTCAGGGAACACAACGCGCGGGCTCCCGAGGCGGATCGGATCGCCGCCTGTTTCCTGGAGCGCCAGCCACGCTTCGGCTGGCACCGGGGCATGCTCATCGACGACGCGACCATGCAGGTGTCCTTCCTCAAGGACCTGGTCACCATGCGCGATCCGACCAGCGACTTCAGTTTTCTTTGCTATCTCAGGGAGCGCGGACGGCTGGTGGACTTCCTCAACCAGAAGACGCTCTTCCCGCTGCGGATCGAGTTCCACGACTACTTCGCCTGGGCCGCCGCGCGGGTCGGGGGAGTGGTGGAGTACGGGGCGGAGGTCGTCTCGGTCAAGCCGGTCACCGAGGAGGGCGAGGTCCGCTGGTTCGATGTCACCAGCAGGGATCCGGCCGGTGTCACCACGGTCCACCGGGCCCGCCGCCTCTCGGTCGCCACCGGCCTGGAGCCCCATCTTCCGCCGGGTACGGTGCTCTCCGACCGGATCTGGCACACCAGTGAACTGCTGCCCCGGGTCGCGGAGGTGCGGGCGGCCGGAACCCCGGTGCGCCGTGCGGTCGTTCTGGGTGCCGGGCAGAGCGCCGCCGAGGCGGTCGGCTATCTCCACCGCACCTTCCCCGAGGCCGAGATCTGCTCCGTCTTCGCCAAGTACGGCTATACACCGGCCGATGACAGCCCCTTCGCCAACCGGATCTTCGATCCCGAGGCGGTGGACCACTACTACGGAGCCCCGCGCGAGGTGAAGCAGGCCCTGGACGACTACCACCGGTCCACCAACTACTCGGTGGTGGACCTGGAGTTGATCGAATCGCTCTCCCGGACCATGTACCAGGAGAAGGTGCAGGGCAGACGCCGGCTGAGAATGCTCAACGCCTCCCGGATCCGGGGGGTCGTCCCCGGGCCGGACGCGCTGCGGGTCACCGTGGAGTTCCTGCCGACGGGGGAGCGGGAGGAGCTGGCCGCCGATCTGCTGGTCCATGCCACCGGATATCAGCCGCAGGGCATCGGTGAGAGCCTGGGCGACCTGGGCAAGCTCTGCCTCCGTGACGAGGAGGACGAGTTGGTCGTCGGGCGCGACCACCGGGTGGAGACCGTCGCGGGGGTCGCGGCGGACATCTATCTCCAGGGTGGTACCGAGCACAGCCATGGGCTGACCTCGACCCTGCTCTCCCACACCGCGGTACGGGCGGGGGAGATCCTCGGTTCCCTCATCGGCCGGCGCGGTGGCGCCCCCCGGGCGGAACCGGCCCAGGGGCCCGGCCGCCCCTGATCGGCGCGGGTCCGGGGTGCCCCGGACAGACGGAGGCCCGGTGGCGCTTGCGATGCCACCGGGCCCCGTTTCACAGAGGGTGCTGACGGTGTCGTACGGGGCCCTCCGTCACCGGACGGACCCGTGTTCCCCCGTGATCAGCCGTCGACCGGGTCAGTGGTCGTCGACCAGGCCGTGCGCGGGCACGGTCACGGTCCGGGCGCCGGGCTTGCCACCGAGCACGACCTTGCGCAGGGCGGTGTTGTTCTTGGTGTTGGTCTCGGTCAGGCGGTTGGCCGGGTTGGCCTTGACCTGGATCCAGTAGGTGCCGTTGGGCAGGGTGGTGATGTCGAACGCCTGGTCCGGCAGATCCTGGGTGTAGGTGTCACCCGAGCCCACGTCGAGCCGCTGGCGGATGGAGACCCGGGTGGGTCCGTCGCACGCGGAGGAGAGGTCGGTGTTGTCGGGCGACCAGTTGGCGCCCTTCACCGTGTAGTCGACCGCGTCCGTGTTGGCGAGGCAGAACGCCTCCTTGCCGCTGCGGACCGCTTCCTTCTTGTCGGCCTTCAGCAGGCTGTAGCTGGCGAAGTCCACGAAGTGCCAGTGGTTGTGGCCCTCACGCGGGTCCCACTCCATCGAGCCCGCGGGGGAGAAGCCGACCTGCTTGCCGTTGGCGTCGTGGAAGTACTGATAGGCGTCCATGACGTCCTTGCCCTTGGCACGGAAGCCGTCGACGACCAGCTCGGCCGGTCCGGCGTTCCACACATTGGCGGCGAAGGACATGAAGTCCTTGCCGGGCTTGCCCGTCTCGTCCGGCTGCTGGATCTCGATGCCGAAGGCCGGCAGCGAGCGCAGGTCGGGCTTGGGAACGTTCGGCACCTTCGCCTTGCCGGTGGGGCGCTTGGCGTTGGGACGGTCGCCGGCCGCCTGGGCCGAGCCGTCCGTCTGCCCGGCGCGGTCACCGACATTGGCCACCGAGCGCGCGTTCTTCTGGAGCGCCCAGGGCAGCGCCGGTCCGGCCGGCGGGTACGGGGTGTGGCCCACGTTGTACGAGGGGCCGGTGCCACCGGTCGCCTGGGCGAGGGACATGGCGGGCTTCTTGCCATGACCCGCGTGGCCCGCGTGACCGGCGTGGTGGTCGGCGTGGCCGCCCTCACCGGAGTGGCCCCGCTCGGCCAGGCGCTGTGCCACGCCGCCGACCGGACCCTCCTCCTCGACGTACTCCTCCACCTTGACCTTGACGGTGTGCGACTTGTTCGGGATGCCGAACAGATCGCGGTACTTCTTCCCCACCGTCGCCTTGGCGGTGTACTGACCGACGGGCAGGTCGAACGGCGTGCCGTCCCACTCGTAGTGCCCGTTGTAGATGTTGGTGCCCCAGTCCTTCTCGACACCCCAGACCGAGCCGACGGTCAGCGGGTTACCGGGGCAGCCCTGCGGGAAGCGCGAGGACTGCGGCCCGGTCGGCCGCAGCCGGCCGGAGGCGTTGTTGGGGCAGAAGCTGTCCTTGGTCTTGCGGACGACCTTGCCCTTGCTGTCGGTGAAGGTGACCTCGACGAAGTCGGGCAGCCCGGCGAAGTCCTTGACCAGCCCGGCGGGAAGCTTCTTGACGGTCCTCTTCTTGCCGTCGTGCAGAATCTGCTCGACGGCGATGGGCTTGTCGTAGGAGCCGCGCTTCAGACGCAGCTCGAAGGGGGCCTTCTCGGAGGCGAGATGCAGACCGAGGTCGGCGTCGAAGATGCCGCCGGGGAACTCGCCCTCCGCCTTGTAGCGGGTCCAGGTCACCGACGGAACGGCGGCGAGCAGGCTCAGCTGCGGGGTGCCGGGTGCGGCGGGGGCCTTCTTGCTGCCGTTGTCCGGTGCTGCGGCGGCCACACCGGCGGTGACCGCGAGCGCCGCGGAGACGGCGAGCGCCGAGCGCCAGAGGCGGGTACGTGGGATTGCGTTCATCGTTCCTCTGTCTTACGGATTCACGTGACGGTTCGATGGCGGTCACGTCTCACCGGGGCCGGCGCTGACGCGGGGCGTACGGGTGTGACCTGTCGGTGGAGAGGGAGGAACGGCGTCTGGGGTTGCATGGTGGCGGGCATTCCGGCGAGGTTGGCTGAAAAGAGTATGTCTGGCTGATAAGAGATTGTCCGGTGATCATGTTTCGGTGAGCCCTGGAGCACCCCAGACCGGGAACCACCGGGACAGATCGGACTCCATCGGCAGGTCGTCGGCGAGCAGCGCCCGGACCGTCAGCTCCAGCGCGTTGTCCCGCCGCTCCGCGGCCCCGGGAACCGGTGCGAAGGGGTAGAACGTCCCCCGTTTGTAGAGATAGACCAGGGCCAGCGCGCCCGGCCCCGAGGTCTCGTGGAAGGAGACCAGCGAGCAGAGCAGCTGCGGCCCGAACCCCGCCTCCTGGAGCAGGGTGTTGACCGCGTGCAGATCGTTGACCAGGGACGCGGTGTCCTCGGCCGGCTGCCGCACCAGCAGCCAGCTGTAGCCGTACGCGTCCCGCTGGAACTCCACCGGTACCCCGCCCCGGCCGGTGTCGGCGTCGAGCAGCTCCTGGACCTCGGTGCGCAGCGTGGCGAAGGCGCCGCCCTCCACGCTGGCGAAGCAGACCGAACCCGATCCGGTCGGCAGGAGATCCGCCCCCGCCTGGAGGGTGATCGCCGCCGACGGGATCCCGAAGAGCCGGTCCAGATCGGGTCTGACCGGCCTGGTGCGGCCCAGCAGTGCGTCGAGGAAGCCCATCGCCCCTCCAGTCAGGGCCTGGCCAGTCCGGCGGAGATCCGCGCCAGCTGCTCCAGCCGCCGTTCCAGCGTGGGGTGGGAGGAGAGCAGCCGGGCCAGGCTCTCGCGGGAGGCGAAGGCCGGGGCGAACCAGAAGGCGTTGTACGGCTCGGCCTGGCGCAGATCCCGGGTGGGGATCCGGGCCATCTCGCCGGTGACTTTGGTCAGTGCCGAGGCCAGCGCCGACGGCCGGCCGGTGAGCAGCGCCGCGGCCCGGTCGGCGGCCAGTTCCCGGTAGCGCGAAAGCAGCCGGGTCAGCAGAAAGCTGATCACGTACACCACCGCGCTGATCAGCGGGATCAGCGCCATGGCCAGGGCCGCGTTGTTGTCGCGCCCGGCCCGGCCGAGGCCGCTGTAGAGCGAGAACCGGGTGATCAGACCGGCCAGTACGCCGAGGAACGAGGCGATGGTCATCACGGCCACATCGCGGTGGGCGACATGGGACAGCTCATGGGCGATAACGCCCTCCAGCTCCTCGGGCTCCAGCTGGCGCAGCAGTCCGGTGGTGGCGCAGACCAGGGCGGTCTTCTGGCTGCGGCCGGTGGCGAAGGCGTTGGGGACATCGCTTTGGGCGATGGCGACCCGGGGTTTGGGCATATCGGCCAGGGCGCAGATCCGGTCCACCGCGCCATGCAGCTCGGGTGCCTCCTCGGGGGTGACCTCGCGGGCCCCCATGCCCCGGGCGGCGATCCGGTCGCTGAACCAGAACTGGGCGATGAACAGCCCGCCCGCGATCAGCAGGATCAGCGGCCAGGCGCCCCGCATCAGGGCGAGCAGCACCCCCACGAAGACCACGTAGAGCAGGCCGATCAGGAACATGGTGGTCGCCATGCGGGTGGTGAGTCCCCGGTCCGGGACATACCGGGACCGGCTCCGGGTGGCTGCCATCGGATCACCCTCCGGGCTGTGTGCGGTCCACCCCCTCACTCGATTGTGCTCCTCCGCGAGGCCGTCCGTGATGTCGGCCGTGACCTGGGCCGTGACCTGGGCCGTGACCTGGGCCGTGACCTGGGCCGTGGCCTCGGCTGTGACTGCGGCCGTGACGCCGGCCGGACCGGGGCGCCGCGCCGGGGTCCGGCCGCTCCCGCCGGACCCGGCCCGGGGTGGCCCACGGTCATGGGCCGTCTGCGGTCGGTGAGCGGCGAAGGGGGCGGGCGGATGGTCGGCGGTGACTTCGGAGGGGCTGCGGTGGGAGCTTCGGCGGGGGCCTCGGGGCGGGCTCCGGGCAGCGCTGACGCAGGCACGGAGGAACGGCCGACGGGGGCGGAACTCACCCCGGATCCGGTCCGGCGCCCCGCACCTTACCCGCTCTTCCCGGCCACGCAAGCCGGGTCCGGGCCCCCCGGCGGGTCGCCGACGACACGTCAACCATGGCAGCATGCGAGGGGGGTTGACACGGAAAGTTGGTCTAGTCCACCTTGGTGCCATCGAGGACCGGAGCGGGCCAGACCCGGCCGTCCTTCCCGCCGGACGAGCGTGGACCGTCCGGCGCGCCATGAAACGCGCCCGTCCCCCGGGGCCTGCCATGCCCTGGTGCGGGACAGCGATGCCAAGGAGGAAAGCACCCCGGCCCAGCCCTTCCCCGTACCGCCCTTTCCCCTGCCCGGGGTGGCCGGTCCGCCCCGCGGACCGTTCCCACCGGTGGCCCCGCCGACGCTGACGTCGGCATGCCCGCCGGCGCTGTTCGCCGTGCGCCCGTCCGCCCTGTGCGGCCCCGGTCGTGCCGTTCCCCGGCAGGGTCCGTCCGCCCCACCCCGATGACCGGCGGACCCCCGGCCACCACCCTCGTACCGACCCGTATCGACGCATTCCGCCGTCCCCGGGACGCCCGCCCACCGGCGGCCCGCCCCGGATCCGGCGGACCGGCGTGAGCGACACCATCCGTCGCCGCCGCACCGCGCGACACACGGCGCACCGACCGTGACCGCCCCCGGGCGGCCGGGCCGGCGCCCCGCCCTGCCCGGACCCCGCCGACGGCGTCCGGTGCCTTCCCTCACCCACCTCTCCCACCTGGAGTGATCGCATGCCCGCACACCCCGGCCCCGGCTATCTGCACCGCGCCCCGTCCGCCCTTCCCTACTTCAGCGCGGACGGCGAGTCCTATCTCGCCCAGACCCAGCTGCGGGAGATCGACAAGTCCCAGAAGCTGCGCGTCCTCTCCGAGGACGACTACGCCTTCTGGCAGAAGTACGGCTACGTCGTGGTCCGCGAGGCGATCCCCCGTGCCGCCGCGCTCCGGCTGCTGGACTTCGCCTGGGACTTCCAGGGCCTCGACCCCGACCGGCCCGACACCTGGTACGAGGAGCGGCCCTACCGCACCGACCTCGACCGTGAGCTGCACATCTACGGCTTTGTCGAGGCCTACCACCACCAGCTCATCTGGGACAGCCGCCAGGCCCAGCGGGTCTACGACTCCTTTGTGGACGTCTGGGACTGCGAGGAGCTGTGGGTGACGCTGGACCGGCTCAACCTCAACCCGCCGAACGTCAAGAACCGCGACCGCGCCCTCATCGCCCCCACCGAGGAGGGCTTCGACATCGAACTCCACTGGGATGTCGACACCACCCTCGGGGTGCTGCCCCAGCGGGTCCAGGGCATCATCGCGCTCAACGACACCCAGGCGGACCACGGCGGATTCCAGTGCAACCCGGAGCTGTTCCACCGCTTCGAGCCGTGGAAGGTCGCCCAGCCCGCCGACCGCGACCCCATCCGGCCCGCCGTCGACCGTGCGGAGTTCCCCGTGATCCGGCCCGAGCTGCGCGCCGGTGACCTGCTCATCTGGAACGGTCTCCTGGCCCACGGGGTCGCCCCCAACACCTCCGCGGGCGGCGTCCGCGCGGTCCAGTACCTGTCGATGATGCCCGCCCTGGAGTCCCACGAGGAGCTGCGCCGCTCCCGGGTCGAGTCCTGGCGGACGCTGTCCACCCCCGAGTGGAACCGGACCCTCGTCGGCGACGCCATCCGCCATGAGTCCGAGCGCTATGACACCGCCGCCCTGACCGGCCTCGGACGCAAGCTGCTGGGGCTCGACTCCTGGCACGGGTGAGACCACCCACCACGGACCCCAGAGATCCGGAACGCCCAGAGATCCGGTACGACGAGAGACCCGCATGCAGAAGATCTGCCTGGCCCTGCCCACCAACCGTGAATGCGCGACCACCATCGCGGCCCTGGCCGAGGAGGCGGCCGACGCGGCCGTCCACTTCGGTGTCGAGGTGCACCTGCTGATCCTCGACTCCTCCGACGAACGGACCGCCGCCGCCCACGCACGGGCCGTCCGCGAACTGCCCGCCGTCCCCGGCGTGGTCACCCACCATCTGGACGAGCCGCGCCAGCGCGCCTTCCTCCAGGAGGCGATCCACCGCTCCGGGGCCACCAAACCCGACCATCTGCTCGACCTCATGCTCCCGCGGGCGGTCTCCTACGGCGCCTGCACCAACCGCGCCTTCCTGTTCGCCGCGGCCCTCGGCTGCTCCTCCGTCCACCGCAGGGACTCCGACAGCCGCTACCAGTTCCACGACGGGCGGCCCGTCCACCCGCTCCGGCAGGAGCTGGCCTTCCTCGGAAAGCCGGCCGCCGACGCCGCCGCCGGAGCCGACCGGACCGTCCTCGTCCAGGCCGACCTGGCCAAACCCGTCTCGATGGTGGCCGCCTCCTTCATCGGCGAACCCTCCGTCGACCTCGGCGGCATCGAGCGACGCGACCAGGAGGTCCACCGCGACATCATCGGACTGTGGGCCCCCGCCTCCTGGTCCGGCGAACGCCGCGACGCCCTCGTCGACGAGTCCTTCCGGGGAGCCGGCCACACCCCCTTCACCGGGGACGACACCCTGCTCACCCAGGTCGACCCGATGCGCGTCGACATGTGCAACATCAGCTTCCACCAGGGGGTGTACGAGGCACTGCCGCTGCCGCCCGCCGTCGACACCATCGGCAGCGACTACTTCCTCATCCACGCGGTCCACGACGCCACCCTCCCCGGCGTCCTCCACAACCGCCATATCGTCAACTACTACACCCCCGAGCGCAGAACACCGGAAGGGCTCCTCGCCTACCAGCTGCGCTATGCGAAGTTCCTGCTGTCGATGCTCTACTTCCACGAGGTCTACGACCGGATGGCCGACGCCGGGACCGCGCTCCTCGACGCCGACCACCGGATCCGGGCCGACGAGGTCGCCCGGCTCGTCCGGGAGAGCAGCCTGCTCGACCGTGCCGAGAACATCACCCGGCTGGAGGTCTTGGAACAGGCCTACCGCCGGCTCGGCGACCCCTACACGGCCTGCGCCGATCTGCTGGCGGCGCGCGGACCCCGGCTGCTGGACGAGGCCCAGGCCGATATCGAGGACTTCGCCCTGCTGATCGAGGCCTGGGGGCCGCTGGTCGGGGCGAGCCGGGCCACGGCCGTCCCCCGGGCCGCCGGCGGGGAGGGAATACCGCCGTGCTGACCACCGAGCTGCGCGCCGCGCTGACCGCCGCCACCGGGGACCGGATCGTCTTCGACCTCGCGGGCATCGAGGAGCGCTACACCACCCTGATCCATGAACTTCCCGGGGTCGCCGTCCGGTTCGCCCTCAAGGCCTGCCCTGTCGATGAGGTCATGGCCCTGCTGGCCCGGTGCGGTGCGGGCTTCGACGCCGCGAGCCCCGGGGAGATCGTCCAGGCGCTCGCCGCCGGGGCCCCGCCCGGCGCGGTCCACTACGGCAACACCGTCAAGTCCGACCGGGACATCGCCGAGGCCCACCGCCTGGGCATCCGCGACTTCGCCACCGACAGCGTCGAGGACGTCACCGCCATCGCGGCCCACGCCCCCGGCGCCCGGGTCTTCTGCCGCCTCACCACCAGCGGGGACGGGGCCCTGTGGGGGCTGACCCGGAAGTTCGGCTGCTCGCCCGAGGACGCGGTGCGGGTACTGATGCGGGCCCGGGAGCTGGGGCTCACCCCCTCGGGACTCTCCATCCACGTCGGCTCCCAGCAGATGACCGCCGACGCGTGGCGGGACAGCCTCGACACCCTGGCGGAGGTCGTGGCCGACCTCGGCCGGCGGGGCATCGAGCTGGACCATGTCAACCTCGGCGGCGGGCTGCCCGCCCTCGGCTATCTCGACCGCCGGGGCGATCGGCTGGACCCCCCGCTGGACAAGATCTTCGCGGTGATCCGGGAGGGCATGGAACGGCTGCGGGAGTCCTCACGGGCCCCGCTGGACTTCCTCATCGAACCCGGCCGCCATCTGGTCGCCGACCACGGGGCCATCCGCGCCCATGTGGCCCGGCTCTCCTCCCGGAGCCGCTCCGGCGGCGCCCCCGAGTACTGGCTCTACCTCAGCTGCGGCAAGTTCAACGGGCTGTACGAGATGGACGCACTCCGCTACCGTCTGGTCTTCCCCTCGCACCCGGACGCCGAGCAGGTTCCCGCCATGATCGCCGGACCCACCTGCGACAGTGACGACGCCTACGCGGCCGAGGGGGGCTTCGTCCCGGTGCCCCGGGGGGTGGCCTCTGGGGACCCCGTCTGGATCCTCTCCTGCGGTGCGTACAGCACCAGTTACACCACCCGGGGGTTCAACGGATTCAGCCCCCTTCCCCATGCCTGGGCCGGAAGGGAACCGCTGCGGGAGGGACGCGGATAGTGGACCACGACTTCCGCGTACGCTCCATCACCGCGGACGACTGGGACGGCATCGTGGCACTCGAAGCCGGCGCGTACGCCGATTGCGCGCTGTCGGAGAGCAGGGCGGCCCTGGAGTCCAGGGCCGCCGCCTCGCCCGCCACCTGCTTCGTACTGGAGCACCGGCGGCGCCTCGCGGGCTATGTGCTCGCCCTGCCCTATCCCCCCTTCCGGTACCCGGATCTGTCCCGAGCGGAGGACTCCGTTTTCCCTTCGACCAATCTCCATCTGCACGATCTCGTCATCGCCCGTGATCTCCAGGGCGGCGGCCTCAGCCGCCATCTGCTGAGCCGTCTCACCGCCACGGCCCGGTCACGGCGGTTCGAAAGGATTTCCTTGATAGCCGTCGAGGGCAGCCGGCCCTTCTGGGCCGCGCAAGGCTACCGGCCCCACCCGGACACCCCCCTGCCCCAGGGGTACGGCAGCCGCGCCGTCTACATGTCCCGTTCCCTCGGCCCTGACCTCCCCACCGCCGCACCGGGAGCACGCCCATGACCACGCTCCAGGTCCCCGCGGACTTCCGCCGCGCCCAGCTGGCGATCGGCGGGCTCTTCCTCTTCCTCGGGTTCCAGTACGCCACCTGGGCCGCCCGGCTGCCCGCGCTCAAGTCCGGCCTCGGTCTGAGCGAGACCGAGATCGGTCTGCTGCTGATGGCCTGCGGCGCGGGCGCGGCGGCCTCCTTCCCGCTGGTCCCCGTGCTGATGCGGCGCCTGGGCTCACGGCAGCTCGCCACCGTCTCCGCGGTGGTCCTCGCCGCCCTGCTGCCGGTGCTCGCCGCCGCCCCCAACTACCCCGTCGCCCTGGCCGTCATCTGCCTCGACGGGGTCGCCGTGGGCTGCCTCAATGTGGCCATGAACGCCCAGGGCGCCGCCCTGGAGGCCGCCTTCGCCCGTACCGCCATGGGCAAACTGCACGCGACCTTCAGCGCGGGCTCCTTCCTCGCCGCGCTGTTCGCCTCCGGGGTGAACACCTTCACCTCCTCCCTGGCGGCACACTTCTGGATCGCCACCGCCCTGCTGCTCCTGCTCATCGTCGCTGCCCGACCCGGGCTGCTCGCCGAGGACACCGCTCCCGGGACCGCCGAGGCGAAGGAGGACACCGCCGCGGAGGAATCGGCGGCGGAGCGGGAGGGGACGGAGCAGGAGGGGGCGAAGCCCCGCCGGAAGCTGAACCTGCCCTCCCGGGTGACGATCTGGATGGGCCTCGCCATGGTCTTCGGCACCGTCACCGAGGGCTCCATGAACGACTGGTCCGCCCTCTATCTGGAGGATGCCGCCGGGGCGTCGGAGCAACTGGCCCCCCTGGGCATCGCCGTGGTCTCGGTGATGATGGTCCTCGCCCGGATCTTCTCCGACAACTGGCGCACCCGCTGGGGCGACGGCCGGATCGTCGTCCTCGGCAGCGCCCTCGCCGGTCTCGGCCTCGGGCTCGGTCTGCTGGTCGGGGGAGTGGTCCCGGCCCTGCTCGGCTTCGCCTGTGTCGGTCTCGGCGTGGCGGCGGTGACCCCCTGTGTCTATGTCGCCGCGGCCAGGCAGGGCCCGGACGCGCTCGCCCTGGTGGCCGCGATGGGCACCACGGGGCTGCTCGCCGGTCCCGCGCTCATCGGCTTCATCGCCGGGGGGACCAGTCTGGTGTGGGGCATGGGAGCGGTCGCCGCCTCCGCCGTGCTGGTGTCGCTCTGCGCCACCCGGATCCAGTGGCCCGCACCCGCCGAGAAGTGAGTCGCGCCCCGTCCGCGGCGGCCCGGATCCGGCCCGCCGCGGACGGCCCGCCCGGGGCTCACCAGCGGATCGCGGCGAAGTCCACCGGCCGGGGCCGCAGTTTCCGGGTGCGCTCGGCGAGTGCCAGCAGCCGTTCCCGCATCTGATGGAACGTCAGTTTCTTGCTGCCGCCGTGACCCGGCAGCACCCATGCGCAGCGCAGCCGTTCCACCGTACGGTCCAGGGAGGCGGCCAGCTCCTCCACCGAGTACCAGACGACACTCTCCGCGATCTCCAGATCGTCCGTGGCGCGCGCCCAGTAGAAGCTGTCCCCGCTGAAGCAGTACCGCTCGTCGGCGACATAGAGCACGCTCCCCTTGGTGTGCCCCGGCAGCGGATGGGCGACCACCCCCGGGCCCACCTCCACCGGTTCGGTGCCGCGCAGCACCCGGTCGGCGTCGGGGGCGGCCTCGATGTCGCCCTCATGGATCCAGAGCCGGGCCTTCAGCCGGTCGGCCCAGGTCCGGCCGTGTGCGGCATGGTCCTGATGGGTGAGCAGTACATCGGTGACCGGGCCCAGCCGCTCGTACCGTGCCGCCAGTGACTCGCTCCACCGGGGGGTGTCGATCATCATCAGCCCGCCGCCCGGCCGCCGCAGAAGATAGGAGTTGGCCCCCGCCGTCCGGGGTGAGTTGTGTCCGCACAGCAGGACCGTGTCGTCGAGCGCGGCCGGATAGGGGTCGGCCGCCGGGTCCAGCAGGCCGGCGGCGGGGCGCACCGAGCGGGTGTGGCAGGCGAAGGCGGCCAGCTGCATCCGGCGCTCCTCGGCGGCGTCGCGTGGCTGGCGCAGCACCTTCGAGGTGCGGCCGACCCGGCCGATCAGATCCGGGGCGAGCTGCCGGGCGACATCGCAGTCGGTGCAGCGGTCGTCCACGGACCAGCCGGGGGCCGCCAGTGGGGACCCGGATGTGCCGGCCGTCGCGGACAGCGAGAGGGGGGCGGGGATATCACTCATGGGATGACTCACTCCTCGGGCGGCACGGGCCGGGTTCGTGGAGGTCAGGGTCCTCGCGGCCCGGTGGCCGATGGAAGGGGGACGGACCTCTGTTTCCCCCGTACCCCCGGCTGACCAGGGGAGCCCTGCCGAGCGGAGTCGATCATCACGTGATATGTCCGGTCATAGGAGAGCCCCGGGCTGCCCGGGTCTCCCGGCCCCGGCGGTGGTCGGCGGCGGTGGTCGGCGGAGTGCGCGGGACATCACCGCGTGGTGCGCCGATCGACTTTCGGCCTTTTGACTCACGGGACAGGTGGGGCGTGGAGCGGGTGGTGTGACGGTGGGGCGGCGACGGTGCCCGGGGCCCGCCGGCGGGCCGGCCGGGGTCGGTTCCGCCGCCCGCGCCGCCACCCCCGTAACTCCTGGGATGATCCCACCTGTCCCCGGGATGACCAGGGCCACGGCCCGGCGGTGGCCCGGCACCCATGAACCGGAGGCGCCCGGTCCGGCCATCCCCCGGCCCCCGGCGCGACCCGGTCGGCACCCATGGGGGCGGTCCCCTGTGCTACCGCCCGTACGGCACCCGGCCGCAGACCCTGCCCAGGGCCTCCGCTTCATCCCGTACCGCCGCCCGAATGCCGCCGCAGGGTGCACCCTTGCCCGTACACCCGTCTCATGGGCCGTTCCGCTTGTGCCCACTCCGGTGACCGGGACAGCCGCCCGGCCCCTGCTCGGTCCAGGGTGGCCGGCACGGGCGGCCAGGGCCGGTTTCCGGCAAGGCCCGGCTTCTCCCCCGCCGGGAGGTGGGATACACAGATCCCAGGACGCCCACGGACATCCCCGGCCGACCCGACCCCGCATCGGGACGGGGGACCGCACGCCACCGTTCGCGTCCGGGCGACACCATCGACGGCACACATGTGGGGGTAGGACCTTGCCGACGCGTACGGAGCGGACCGCCGCGACCACCGCCCTGCCCACGACGGTGCCCGGAGGCAGTGGTTCCGCCGGCTGGGCCTCGTATCTCTCCCCGCTGCCGCCCGCCACGGCCGACGCCGTGCAGAGGCTGGCCCGCCGTCAGGGCACCACCCCGGCCGTCGTGCTGCTCGCCGGGTTCCTGGCCCTGCTCACCCGCTGTACCGGGGAGCCGGAGCCGGCCATCGGGTACGGCCCCGGGCCCGCGCTCCCCGGGGAGGGGTCCGGACCCCTTCCGCTGCGCTGTCGTACCGACGGCGATCCGGACTTCACCGCACTGGTGCGCCGCGCCCACGAGGCCGTCCGCACGGCGGCGGCGACGGCACCGGCCATGGCGGCGGGGACGGCGCCGGCCGCACCGGAGCAGCGGGACGCCCCGCCTCCGGCCACCGTCTTCGCCATCGGCCGCGCCCCGGCACCCGTGCCCGCGCCGAGCGGCGCGGCCCTCCCCGACGCCGTCCGCTCCGGCGCACTCACCGTCACCGCCCTCCTCGCACCCCCGTCCGGCCCGCCCGTCCTGTGCTGGACCTATGACACCGCCCGTTACGACGCCCCGTTCATCGAGGAGATGGCGCACACCCAGCTCACCCTGCTCGCCGACGCCGTGCACCGCCCCGGGCACCCCCTCGGCGCGCTGCGCCTGCTCGACGGCGAGCGCCGGGCCGCGCTGCTCCGCGCGGGCACGGGCGCCCCGGTGGCCCCCGCCGTCCCGCTCGCCCGACTCGCCGAGGCGGTCCTGCGCGAGCGGGCGGACGCGGTGGCGCTCCGCTGGTACGACACCGAACCGCTCGACCACGCCGAGCTGTTCGCCGCGGCGGCCGGGATCTCCGCCCTGCTGGACGAGCGGGGCGTCCCCGAGAACGAGCCCATCGGCCTCTGCATGGCCCGTACCCCCATGCTGATCGCCGCCCTGCTCGGCATCCTGCTCTCCGGCCGGTCCTATCTCCCCCTCGACCCCGCCTATCCGGCCGAGCGCACCGCCTTCACCCTCCGGGACTCCGGGGCCCGCCGGGTGCTGGTCGACACCGTCGGCGCGGCGGGCCTCCCCGACGGCCCCTGGGAGACCATCGACGCGGAGTTCCCCGCCGAAGCCCCTCCCGGCGCCGTCTTCCCGCGCCCGCCCGCCCACCCCGGCTCCGCCGCGTACACCCTCTACACCTCCGGCAGCACCGGGCGCCCCAAGGGGTGTGTGGTCAGCCATCGCAACCTCGACCACTTCGTCCGCTGGGCCCTCCGCGACACCCCGCCCGAAGCACTCGCCCGCACCCCGGCCACCGCCTCCGTCTGCTTCGACATGTCGCTGGTGGAGATCCTGCCCACGCTGCTCTCCGGCGGGACCCTGGAACTCCTCGACACCCTGCACGACCTCGCCGAACTGCCCCCGGACCGGGCACCCACCCGGGTGTGCGCGGTCCCCAGCCTCCTCCAGGACCTGCTGCGGGAGCAGGAGCTGCCGCCCGGTCCGCTGCTGGTCTGCCTCGGTGGCGAGGCACCCCCGGCGGCGCTGGTCGCGCGGTTGTACGCGGCCGGGGTGGACCGGGTGCGCAATCTCTACGGGCCCACCGAGATCACCGTACTGGCCACCGCGGGCACCGCCCCCGTCCCCGACTCCGGGCCGGGGCAGGCCCGCCCGGTACCGCTCGGCGGGCCGGTCCCCGGCGCCCGGGTGTATGTGGTGGACGACGCCCTGGAACCACTGCCCCCGGGGTGTCCGGGGGAGCTGGTCGTCGGCGGTGACGGGGTCAGCACCGGCTACCGGGGCCGTCCGGGTCTGACGGCCGAGCGGTTCGTCCCCGATGTCCTCTCCGGTGAGCCCGGTGCGCGTCTCTACCGCACCGGCGACCGGGCCCGCTGGACCACCGACGGCCGGCTGGAGTGTCTGGGCCGGCTGGACGACCAGGTCAAGCTGCGCGGGCTGCGGATCGAACCGGGGGAGATCGAGTACGCCCTGACCACCCATGAGGCGGTCGAGGCGGCCTGGGCCGTCGTGGCGGGCGACCCGGCGGACCCGGTGCTCACCGCCTATGTCCAGTACCGGGGCACCACCCCGCCGGACGCGGCCGTGCTGCGCCGCCATGCCCTCGCCCGGCTGCCCGTCGGTCTGGTCCCGACCGCCTTCACCGTGCTGCGCGAGGTCCCGCTGACCCCGACCGGCAAGGTGGACCGCGCCCGGCTGACCGGGCGGCCGGAGGAGCCCGTCCGGCGCGCCGACCCGCCGCCCGCCGACCCGCCGGCGGTCGCCCCCGCTCCGGTCTCCCGTGCGGAGGGGCCGAGGGAGGCAGTGTCCCGGCGGTACGAGGTCGTCGTCAACGACGAGGAGCAGTACGCCCTCCATGTCGCCGGGCGGGAACTGCCCCCCGGCTGGCGGCGCGAGGGAACCGCCGGTGATCGCGAGCACTGTCTCGCCCGGGTCGAACGGATCTGGACCGACCCGCTCCCGCGCTCACTGAGGCTCCCTGCGGACGGCCGTCGGGGGACCGGGCCGGACGGCGACTCCACACCCCCGGGCGCACCGGCGATTTTCGGCCAGGTCGGAGTGTAGGCTTCCCGCGTTCCCGCGGCAGGGGTTCCTCGTGCCCGGGCGCCCCGGGCGGGCAGTACGGATTGTACGAGCCGGGCCCGCGCCCCACAATGCCGCCGTGCTCCGCGCGACGGTTCGGTGGTCGGTGGTCGGTGGTCGGCGCGACGGTTCGGCGGGCGGCGGTGACGGCGGCGCCCCCGCTCAGACCGCCTGGAGCGCCAGTGGCAGGGTGATCAGCGCGAGCACCGTCTGCCCTGCGGTGATGACCGACATCAGCGGTGCGTCCCCGCCCATCCTGCGGGCCAGGACATAGGCGGACGCCGCGGTGGGGAGCCCCTGGATCAGTACCACGGCGGTCGCCGCCGGGCCGTCCAGCCCCCACAGCCGGCACAGCCCCGCCGCCAGCAGCGGCAGCGCCACCAGCTTGAGCAGGGTGGCGAGTGCCAGCGCCCGGCCCGCCCCCGGCGCCCGGCGGAAGGCGAGCGCGGCCCCCACACAGAGCATGCCGCAGGCCAGCGCCGCCTCCCCGAGGATCTCCGCCGTCCCCAACAGCGGCGCGGGCAGCGGCAGTCCGGAGAGATTGAGCGCCAGCCCGCCGGCGCACCCCAGGATCAGCGGGTTGGTGGCCAGCTGCCGGGGCAGGGTGCCGAGCCCGCCGCCGCCCTCCCCGTGCCGGGCCAGTACCGCCACACAGACCACATTGACCAGCGGCACCAGCACCGCCGACGCCAGGGCGAACAGCGCGACCCCCTCCGTACCGTGGAGACCGGCCGCGACGATGACCCCGACATAGGTGTTCAGCCGGATGCTCCCCTGGACCACCGAGGTGAACCCGGGGCCGTCCAGGCCGAGCACCCGCCGCAGTGCCAGCAGCACCCCGGTGACGGCCAGCGTCGACCCGGCGAGCGCGCCCACCATCGGCAGCGGGTCCGCCCCGCCCAGATCGGCGCGGGCGATGGAGGAGAGGAAGAGCGCGGGGGAGAGCACCCCATAGGTGACCCGCTCCAGCGGATCCCAGAAGGCCCGGCCGCCCAGCCGGTCGTCCCGCCGCAGCCACCAGCCGAGGACGATCAGCAGGGCGACGGGGACGACGGCTTCGAGGGTGACGATCATCGGGCGAGCATGCGGTAATGGGTCAGTGCACTTCAACCATGACAACCGGACCGGGCCCGAACTGGCCGCGGACCTGGTCAACGCAGGTGACGACCCGGACGGCGCCGAACTGGAACGGCTGCTGCGCGCGCACACCATCCGCCGCCCCGCCCTCGACGACCGGGCCGCCGCCGCGCTGCGCGCCTGGGCCCGCAGACTCCGCCCGGTCTTCACCGCGGCCTCGGCCGACGAGCGGTGCGCCGTGCTCAACGCCCTGCTGGACGACGCCGCCGGGCGGATCCATCTGACGACCCACGACGGTCTGCGGCCCCATCTCCATCTGGTCGCCGACGAGGAGGACGTGGTGGCGCGGGTCCGGGCGGTGACGGCGGGCGGGCTCGCCGTGCTTACCGCGTGGACCGGCGGCACCCGTCTCGGCGGCTGCGACCGGTCCCGCTGCGGACGGGTCTTCGTGGACAGCTCCCGGGGCGGCCGCCGCCGCTACTGCTCCGCCCGCTGCGGCAACGCCGACGCGGTCGCCCGCTACCGGGCGGCCGCTCCGTACCGGAGCCGGTGATCGGGCACCGGCGGACGTGCGCTTTCGTTGGGCCGAGCGGGCGGGGGCCGAAAAGAATGTGCTCGGGTGCGGGGCGACACGGAATGGTTTCCTGTGGTCCCGCCGTACCGCCGTCGGCGTCACCGCCCGTGCCGCCCAGGCGTGGGCAGTACGGGCGGTCGGCTTCCGTATGGGGGGATTGCGTGGCCATCCCGTGGTGATGACCCCGGCGACCCGCCGTACGGGAACAACCGGTTGCCGTACGGTCCGTCCCGCAGTATGGCCGGGAAGGTGACGTGGGTCCTGGCCGGGGAGTACCACCTGGGCTAGCTTGCTTGCGTCTCACAGAACGGGGGAAAGAGACATGGAGGATTTTCTGTTACGACCACCGCTGGACGGCGGCGCGGGGGCGTTCGTCGCCGCGCTGCGCACGATGAAGACCGTCACCGGGCTGACCTATCGCCAACTGGAACAGAAGGCCGCGGCCGAGGGGCGGTTCGTCGGCCGGAGCACCCTGGCCAACGCCCTGACCCGGGACAAACTCCCGAGCGAGGCCGTGGTCCTCGCCGTGGTGAAGGGCTGCGGCGGATGCGACGAGGCGGCCGAGGAGTGGCTCACCGCCCGACGGCGGATCGCCGAGCGCTGGGAGGGCACCCGGGGCGGGGAAGGCGCCCGGGACCGGTGGCACGGAGGGGAGTGCGGTGACGGCTGCCATGGCACCGTCTGCTACCCGAGGAACCCGGCGAGGGGGACCGGGGAGTCGGTTTCCGGGGGCCGCGCGGGCCCGGCGCCACCCGCCCCGGAGGAGAGACCCATGGCCGGGACGGGCCGCCGGCGGCTGCTCGACCGGCTGTTCTCCTGGTGGCGGGGGAGCCGGGGGAGTGTCGTCGTCCCCCTCAGCGCGCTCGCGGTGATCGCCGCGGTGCTCTGGGCGGACCAGTCGCAGGAGGCCGGGGCGGGATCGCGGGAACCGGCGGCCGCCGGCCCGTCCCTGTCGCCGCCGCTGCCCCGCGGGACCTATCTGATGAGCACGGCGAGCGACCACTGCCTGGCGGAGGGCGCGGAGGCTCCGGAGAGGGTGATCGGTGTCGCCTACATGACGGCGTGCCGCAAGGGCCAGACCGAGGTCACGCTGCGCGTCACTCCCGCCGGCACCTACCGGTTCGTCCTCCCTTCGCCGGGGGGCGGGCCCGACCGCTGCCTGGGGGTGGCCGACGCCGGGACCGCCGCCGCGGACATCACCGTCGCGCGCTGCGGCGGCCACCGGCTGGGCCGGGCGGAGCTGTTCCGTATGGAGGAAGTGCTCCTCGGCGGGGATCCGGAGAAACCGCCCTTCTCGGAGAAGGGATACCGGCTGCGGGCCGAGCATCTGCGGGTGGACATCCAGGACCGCGGGCCCGATCTCTGCCTCGGCGCTCCGGAGGCCGACCGGAAGTGGGCGCGGCTGCGCCAGATGGAGTGCGGCATGGAGAACCCGTTCATCTTCCTCTTCCATCCGACCGGGGAGGAAGGGGCTCCCTGAGCCCGTGCGGGCGTCCGCCCCGTCGCCCCGCCCCGGTGGGAGGCGGGGCGGACAGCCATCACGGGGTGATCGGCCCCCGGAGCCCCGCCGGGTCTCCCCGGGGGCCGGGGGGACGCGGGACACGCCCGGGGCGCGCAGGCCCTCTTGTCCCCGGGTGCCCGGTGTTCCACGATGGCACCGGTTCTTGACCCGTTCATGGCAACAAATCGGGTGAGTCGCACCTGAACCACGCACGTTTCCTGCACTTTCTCGGGCGGGCGACCCCCGCCTCCAGCAAGAGGAGACCACGTGGCACCACGGACCACCAGAGGGACCGGACGGACCGGACGCATCAGACCCCTGCGCACGGCCTGCGCCGCGCTGCTCTCGCTCGTCCTGTTACCCCTCGGGGGAGGCACGGCACTCGCCGCGCCCGCCCCCGACGCCGCCCCGTCGCCCTCCGCGGCCGAGCGGAAGATCGAACCCCGCCTCCAGAAGCAGCTCGACGACGGGAAGACCGCCTTCTGGGTCTACCTCGACAGCGCCGCCGACCTCACCCGGGCCACCCGCGGCGCCTCCTCCAAGGCGGCCCGCGCGGAAGCCGTGGTCGACGCCCAGCGGGCACACGCCCGCCGCACCCAGGCCGATCTGGTGCGGGCCCTCGACAACGCCCGCGCCGAGTACACCTCGTACTGGATCGTCAACGCCGTACGGGTCGTCGGCGGTCCCAAGCTCGCCGACGCCGTGGCCCAGCGTCCCGAGGTCGCCCGGATCGACGCCGAGGACACCGTCTCCATCCCCAAGCCCATCAAGGGCGAGCGCGAGCGGGCCGTCGACGCCGTCGAGTGGAACATCGACCGGATCAAGGCCCCCCAGGTGTGGGAGCAGTTCGGCGTCCGGGGCGAGGGCATCGTCGTCGCCAATATCGACACCGGTGTGGACTACCAGCACCCCGCCGTGGACGACCAGTACCGGGGCCGCAACGCCGACGGCACCTACAGCCACGACTACAACTGGTTCGACCCCGCGGGCATCTGCTCGGGCACCGCCCCCTGCGACAACAACGACCACGGCACCCACACCATGGGCACGATGGTCGGCGACGACGGCGGCGCCAACAAGATCGGTGTCGCCCCCGGCGCCCGGTGGATCGCCGCCAAGGGCTGCGAGAGCAGCTCCTGCTCCCAGGCGTCCCTGCTCGCCTCCGGTCAGTGGATCCTCGCCCCCACCGACCGCTCCGGCCAGAACCCGCGCCCCGATCTCGCCCCGGACATCGTCAACAACTCCTGGGGCAGCGCCGCCCACAACCCCTGGTACAAGACGGTCGTGAACAGCTGGCGCGCCGCCGGTATCTTCCCCGCCTTCTCCAACGGGAACAACGGCCCCTCCTGCGCCACCAGCGGCTCACCCGGCGACTATGTGGCCTCGTACAGCTCCGGCGCCTTCGACATCAACAACGCCATCGCCTCCTTCTCCTCCCGGGGCGCCGGTGACGAGGGCGGCATCAAGCCCAACATCGCCGCGCCCGGCGCCAATGTGCGCTCCGCCGTCCGCAACGGCGGCTATGGATCGTTCTCCGGCACCTCCATGGCCTCCCCGCACACCGCCGCCGCCGTCGCCCTGATCTGGTCGGCGTCGCCGGCCCTCCAGAACGACCTGGCGCAGACCGAGGGCCTGCTCGACCAGAGCGCCGTCGATGTGGACGCCACCACCTGCGGCGGCACCCCCGCCGACAACAATGTCTTCGGTGAGGGCCGTCTCGACGCGCTCGCCGCCGTCCAGGCCGCCCCGCGCGGACCCGTCGGCGCGCTCGGCGGCACCGTCACCTCCGGTACCACCGCGGTCGCCGGGGCCAGGGTCGTCGCCGACGGTCCGACCGGCCGCACCGCCGTCACCGACGCCCAGGGCCGCTACACCTTCCCGGCCCTGACGGCGGGCAGCTACACCGTGACGGTCTCCAAGTTCGGCTACACCACCGCCTCGTCGGCCGCCGTCCCGGTCGCCGAGGGCGGCACCAGGACCGAGGACTTCCAGCTCACCCAGAGCGCGTCGGCCACGGTCACCGGCACCGTCCAGGCGGGCGGCGAACCCGTGGCCCAGGCCTCGGTCACCGTCGTCGACACCCCGGTCACCGCCACCACCGACGCCCAGGGCCGCTTCGAGGTGACCCTGCCGCTGGGCGACTACACCCTGCGCGCCTCCACCACCCACCGCTGCCTGACGGCGGGCACCGCCGCGATCTCCGTCGCCGGGCCCACCGAGGCCACGGTGAGCCTGCCCCGGCGCACCGACACCTTCGGCTACGCCTGTGCGGCCCAGAGCGGCTCCGGCTATGTCGCCGGTACCCAGCAGCTCGCCCTGACCGGCGACTCCGTGACCGAGGCCGTCCGGCTGCCGTTCCCCGTACCGCTGTACGGCAGGAACTACGCCAACGCGCACATCGGCACCAATGGCACGGTGAGCTTCGGCGGGGCGCACACCAGCGACACCAATGTGCAGATCCCCAGCACCGGCACGCCGAACGCCGCCCTCTACCCGTTCTGGGACGACCTGCTCGTCGGCGCGGACGCGGCCGTGTACACCGGGGTCACCGGTGCCGCACCGCACCGCTCCTTCGTCATCGAGTGGCGCAACATCTCCCACTGGGCGGCCCAGAGCGAGCGCTTCTCCGTCTCCACGCTGATCGGCGAGGACGGCAGGGTCTCGTACCACTACAAGGACACCACCGGCACCGGGCTGCGGGCCGGTTCGGGCGCCACCATCGGGGTGGAGAACGCCGCCGGTACCGACGCCTTCTCCTACTCCTTCAACAGCGCGGTCCTCAGCGACGGTCTCTCCCTCTCCTTCCGCACCACCCGGCACGGTGTGGTCCGCGGTGAGGTGGTCGACGCCAACGACCGCAAGGGGGTCGGGGGCGCCGAGGTCACCGTCGGCACGGGAGCGACGGCGACCACCGCCGTCACCGCCGCCGACGGCAGCTACACCGTCCAGGCCCCCGCCGGGCAGCAGGCCGTCTCCGTGACCGCCCCCGCCTATGAGAAGGGCGATTCCACGATCACCGTCGGCGCGGACTCCGTGGTGACGGTCACCGAGTCGCTGAAGACCGGCAAGGTCGCCGCCTCACGGACCGCGCTGGACATCGTCGCCCCCGGGGACCAGCGGCGCACCCGCGCCATCGAGCTGTCCAACACCGGCTCCGCGACCCCGTACACGGTCACCGAGGACGCCCCCTGGCTGACCGTCGGTCCGGCCTCGGGCGAGCTGGCGTCCGGTCAGAAGCAGGCCCTGACACTCTCGGTGGACACCGCCGGGCTGACCCCCGGCGCCGTCCTCACCGCCGATGTGCGCGTCGAGTCCCGGAGCGGTCGCGCCCCGGTGGTGACCGTACCCGTCAAGATCATCGTGCCGCGTTACCAGGCCGCCCTGGACACCGGGGCGGGCGCCGAGGCCGTGGACAGCCTCGGTGACACCTGGACCCCGGACCGGCGCTACAGCGCGGGCTCCTACGGATACCAGGGCAACACCTCCACCCGGTCCACCACCCGGGCCATCACCGGCACCGACGACCCCCGGCTCTTCCGTACCGCCCGTGAGGGGATGTACGAGTACCGCTTCGACAACGTCCCGAACGGTGTCTACACGGTCGAGCTGGGCTTCGCCGAGGTGAACAGCGCCCGGCCCAACAAGCGGGTCTTCGACGTCCTCGCCGAGGGCACCGAGGTGCTGCCGTCGCTCGACATCGCCCTGGAGGCGGGCTCCTACGCCGCCGTCCAGCGCGCCTACACCGTCACCGTGACGGACGGCACGCTCAACGTCCGCTTCGTCGCCCACAGCGGCTACGGCAAGCCGCTGCTGAACGCGCTCCGCGTCACCGAGCGCCCCGACAAGAGCTGACGGCACCCGCACCACCCGGGGCCCGTACCGCCACCCGGCGGTACGGGCCCCTCCGGCGTTCCGGCCGCGTGGCTAGAGTGACGGGTATGACGGGGGAGAGCGGACCGGCCAGGGACACGTCGACCACCACCGGGGGTTCACCGGGTGATCACCCGGACCCGGACCCGGGCCATCGGCCGGACCCGGGCGACCACCCGGAGCCCTGGGGAGCGACCCGGGAGTGGGCCGCCTCGCACCTCGGCGACGGTGAGCGGATCGCCTCCGCCGTCCGGCTGCGCGGCGGCTGGACCTCCGTGATGCGCCGCCTCGACCTCGAAGGGCCGCACGACCCCGCCCCGCTGGTGCTCCGCTCCTTCGTCAAGCCCTTCTATGTGCGCCACGCCGAAGGGCTGCTGACGCGCGAGGCGGAGATCCTGCGGCTGCTCGCCGGCTCACCGGTGC
The DNA here is from genome assembly GCF_040299965.1 of Streptomyces sp. NPDC000594. Classification (NCBI taxonomy): domain Bacteria; kingdom Bacillati; phylum Actinomycetota; class Actinomycetes; order Kitasatosporales; family Streptomycetaceae; genus Streptomyces; species Streptomyces sp. NPDC000594. The sequence continues at coordinate 92,861 of NZ_JBEPCY010000022.1, forward strand.
CGGTCGCCCGGCTGCGCGGTCTGGACGCCACCGCCGACCGCTGCGACCACCCCTCCCTGCTGATGTCCCTGCTGCCGGGGACGATCCGGCTGGACGACGCCGACGCGGGCGCGCGGGCCCCGCTGCTCGCCCGGCAGCTGGTCGCCGTGCACCGGATCGCGGTCCCCGAGCGGTCCCGTCCCCGCGTCTATCAGGCATGGACCGCACCGGAACGGGTCCGTCCCCCCGCGCGGAGCGGGCGCCCCGCGCTCTGGCGGCGGGCCGTGGAGCTGATCGCCGGGGCGGCGCCGCCCTGGCGGGGCCGCTTCCTCCACCGGGACTTCCATCCCGGCAATGTCCTCTTCGAGGGGGCGGGTGACACCCTGCGGATCACCGGGGTCGTCGACTGGGTGGAGACCTCCTGGGGACCGGCCGACCTCGATGTGGCCCACTGCGCCACCACCCTGGCCCTGCTGCACGGGCCGGACGCGGGTCTGGTCTTCGCCGGCCTCTACCGCGCCGAGGGCGGTGAACTCGACGGCGATCCGCGCGCCCATCTGTACTGGCGGGTCCTGGACGCCCTCGCCTTCGCCCCCGACGCGGAGAAGGTGGCCGTCCCCTGGCGCGAGTCGGGCCGTACCGACCTCACACCGGAGCTGCTCGCGGGGCGGCTGGAGGACTATCTCCAGGCGCTGTTCGACCGCTGGGGCTGAGCCCCGGGGCTCCCGGGTAGGAGGCCGTGGGCGGGGCCGTGGGTGATGCCATGGGCGAGGTCCCGGTCACGGGACGCACGAAGGGAGCGGTACGGAAGTGAACGACGGGACGAGCGGTACGGGAAAGTCGGCCGGCGCGGGGGCCGGGGTCCGGGAGGCCGGGGAGAGGGACCGGGAAGCCGTGGTGCGGCTGCTGGACACGGCCTTCGCCGAAGACCCGGTGAGCCACTGGGTCTTCCCGGACCCGGCGCGCCGGCGCGCCCGCCACCCCCTGCTGGTGGGTGCCTTCGTGGACATCGTCCTCGGCGCCGGCCGGGTCGACCTCGCCGTGGACGGTACGGCCGCCGCGCTCTGGCTGCCGATGCCGCCGGGCCCCGGGGCGACCGGCCGGAGCGGCCCGGGGGACATTCCGGATGACGGCGACGGCGATGGTGGTGGTGACGGCGACGGTGACGGCGATGGCGGCGGTCACGGCGGTGGCGGTGACGGGCAGAGCGACGGGGCGATCCTGCGGGCGGCGGTCGACCCGGGCAATGAACGCGTCGAACTCATGGGTCTCCTGACGGAGCTGATCCACCCCCGCCGTCCCCATCTCTATCTGTGGATGATCGGAGTGCATCCGGCCCATCGGGGCCAGGGGCGCGGAACGGCGCTGATGCGCCCGGTGCTCGACCGCTGCGACCGCGAGGGGACCCCGGTCTATCTGGAGGCGAGCAGCGCCCGCTCCCGTGAGCTGTACCGGGGGCTCGGCTTCGCCGTCCGGGAACCGCTGCTCCGACTGCCGTACGGCGGGCCGGTGATGTGGCCGATGTGGCGCGATCCCCGGGGGTCCGGAGGTACAACTTCTTTACACCCGGCGGAAAGTGACGGTCCGTGAGTCATTTTCCGCCATGGTGCTACGGCAGTGCCATCATCGCCTTGTAGTGGCACATGCCTGGTGCCATAGTGACGCCATAAGCCGCACCGGGTGACGCCATTCCCGTGCGGGGAGGACGGGCGCACGGGGGACGGGCGCACCAGGGACCGGCGCATCGCAGCACGGCGCCGCCATTCGTCACAGGAGGACACGATGCAGGACCGGCCGTCGACAGACCCCGCCGAGCAGGCGACGGGTCCGGTGATCTCCCTCGCCGAACCGGTGTCGCTGCCCATGGACCGCCCCGAGGGCTGCCCCTTCGACCCCCCACGGGAACTGGCCGAGCTGCGCTCCCGCGCACCGATCGCCCGGATGCGCTACCCCGACGGACACCTCGGCTGGCTGGCCACCGGACACTCCGCCGTCCGGAGCATCCTGGCCGACCCCCGCTTCTCCTCCCGCTACGAGCTGATGCACTACCCCTTCGCGGATCTCGGCATGGCCGAGCTGCCCGCCGCCCCCGACGGCGATCTCACCGGGATCGACGCCCCCGAGCACACGCGCTACCGGCGCCAGCTCGCCGGCCGGTTCACCGTGCGCCGGATGCGGCTGCTGACCGAGCGGATCGAGGAGATCACCACCGAGCACCTGGACGCCATGGAGCGCGGGGGCCCGGGAGCCGATCTCGTCGAGTCCTTCGCCCAGCCCGTTCCCGCCCAGGTCATCTGTGAACTCCTCGGCGTGCCCTACGCGGAGCGGGAGATCTTCCGGCGGCACGCGGCGGACCTGAGCGGCATCGACGCCACGGTGGAGGACCAGATGGCGGCGATGGAGGCGCTCACCGGATACATCCGGGGCCTGGTCACCGCCAAGCGCGCCGCCCCCACCGACGACCTGCTCAGCGATCTGATCGCGGAGAGCGACCTCACCGACGACGAACTCAGCGGCGTCGGGGGCTTTCTCCTCGGCGCGGGTCTCGACACCACCGCCAATATGCTCGCCCACGGTACGTTCGCCCTGCTCAGCAACGCCGAACAGCTGGCGGCCCTGCGGGCGGAGCCCGAACTCGCCGACCAGGCCGTCGAGGAGCTGCTGCGCTATCTCAGCATCGCCCACACCGGGCTCCGCGCCGCCCTGGAGGATGTCGAGCTGGAAGGGGCGGTGATCCGGGCCGGGGAGACCGTCACCCTCTCCGTCCAGGCCGCCAACCGCGACCCGGAGCGCTTCCCCGACCCCGACACCCTCGATGTGCGCCGCCGCGCCACCGGCCATCTCTCCTTCGGCCACGGCATCCACCAGTGCCTCGGCCAGCAACTGGCCCGGGTCGAGATGCGGGTCGCGCTGCCCGCGCTGCTCGCCCGCTTCCCCGGGCTCCGCCTCGCCGTCCCGGCCGACGAGGTGCCGCTCCGTGCGGGCCTGGATGTCTATGGCGTCCACCGGCTCCCGGTCACCTGGTAGCGGAGCGGCGGGAGCAGGAGAGACGACGGACCTCGGAGGAGAAGACGATGGAGCTCCAAGTCGACCGCGAGCGCTGCCTGGGCGCCGGGATGTGCGCACTGACCGCACCCGAACTCTTCGACCAGGACGGTGAGGACGGGCTCGTCCTGCTGCTGAACGGCCGGCCCGGCGCCGAACTGCACGCCGTGGCCCGGGAGTCCGCCTGGGTCTGCCCCGCCGGGGCGATCACCGTGGTGGACCGGGCCCGCTCCCGCCGGGGGGTCCCCGGCGGGCCGGGGCACCGGCCCTGACGGTCCCCCGCCGCCCCGGTCGGACACCGGCCCGGGGCGCCACCCGCCGGTACGGGCGCGGCCCCCGTCGCGCCCGTACCCCCGGCGGCGGCGTACGGACCGGGCCCGCGCCGGGCGGGTCAGCCCAGCCGGAACGGGGGAGTGGCCGGGGACGGCCCCAAGGTGGTCGTCCCGGGCGCCGCCCGGTGCCCGAGGCCCGTGCGGTACACATCGAGCGCCGCCTCCACCCGGCCGGTGCGGCGCAGCAGATCGCCCAGGAGCCGGCAGAGGTCCGCGAGATCGCCGCTGGCGCCGCTCCGCTCCAGCAGCCCGAGCGCCCGGACATAGTGCTCCTCGGCGGTCTCCGGCTCGTCCCGCTCCTCCGCGATCATCCCCAGCAGCCGGTGCGCACCGCCCGCGTGCACCGCGCCGTGCCGGTCGTCCAGCTCCAGCAGGGCCGACAGCAGCCGCCCGGCCTCCTCGTACCGCTCCAGTCTGCGCAGCACATCCGCCAGCTCCACCTCCACCTGGGCGGTGTAGAGGGTGGCCCGCTTGGCGGTGAGCATGTCCCGCGCGGTCCGCAGCTCCCGCTCGGCGATGTCGAGTTCGCCGTTCTGGGCGTGGACATAGCCGCGCATCCAGTGGCAGTGGGCGAGATCGGTGCGCAGCCGCAGCTGCCGGTAGATGGTCTGGGCCTTGGCGAGGGAGGCGTCGGCGTCCTCGTTGCGCCCCTCCGCGAGGAAGGTCCGGGCGACCTGCCGGTGCATCCCGGCGACCAGCGCCGGGTCCTGCACCTGGGGGGCGAGGGCCAGGGCCAGTTCGGCGGCGTGCGCGGCGCGGGCATGCGCGCCCATGTCGATATAGGGACCGATCACGGCCGTGTAGAGCAGGACCAGCGCCTCCGGGTCGCCCATGCCGTTCGCCGTCAGCTCGTCGATGGCGTTCTCCAGGAGGTAGCAGGCGTACCGCAGCTCCCCGGCGAGCAGATGGGCGATGGCCCGGCCGCGCAGCGCGCGGGCCCGCCGGGGCAGCGGCTCCCCGGCGAGCAGCTGTTCGGCGCTCTCGAAGTGGCGCCCGGCGTCCTCCAGCTCCCCGGACTCCAGCGCGCAGTCGCCCAGCCCGAGCAGGGCCTCGGCCTGTTCGGGGAGCAGCTCCAGATGTTCGGCGTCGGTGAGCAGCCGCCGGAAGCTCACGGCCGCGTCGTCGGCCGCGCCGGTGGCCAGTTCCCGCTGGGCGTCGGTGAGGCCGAGCCGCAGCTCGGTGGCGAGATGGGCGGGGCGGCCCGTCGCCAGTTCCTCGTACGAGGTGCCGAGCCGGCCGGCGAGGAAGCGCAGCGCCGTCTCCGACGGCCGGACCTTGCCCGACTCCAGCGTGGAGATGTACGCGGGGGTGTACGACGGTTCGGCGAGCTGCCGCTGGGTCAGTCCCCGTTCGGCGCGGAGTCGCTGTACTCTTCGCCCGATCTCGACTGGTTCATCCATGAAAAACCCCCTGGTGACTGGCAGTCCACAGTATTGGGGGGCGGTGGGCCATTGCGCATCACCCCAGCGCCCCTCTAGCTTAAACGCGCCATTCATCGGATTTATTGAGTCATTTAACTCGCCTTCTGGGGAGGACCCATGCGCCCAGCGCTGCGCAGAGCCATGACGGCGGCCGGTGTGGCCGTAGCCGTCACCGCCGTACTCGCCACCGCCCCCGGCAGCGCGGTCGCCGGCCCGGCCCCCGCCGCACCGCCCGTGGTCGAGGTCGAGATACCCGGCCCCGAGGACGGAACCGCCGCCGGCTCCGGCCATGTCGAGGTCCCGCAGCACGGCAAGAGCCGTCCCGCGCCCCGGCTCTCCGCCACCGAGCGGTCCCAGGACGGCACCGTCACCAAGCTGGTCGACAACGGATCCACCGCCGACCGCCTGGACATCGTCGTCGTCGGCGACGGCTACACCACCGCCGAACTCGGCGACTTCCGCGCCGACGCCCAGGAGAAGTGGGCCGAGCTGACGGCCGTCGAGCCGTACACCACCTACCGCAACCTCTTCAATGTCTGGACCGTCGACGCCGTCTCCAACGAGTCCGGCGTCTCCGGCGACCCCGACAAGGCCACCGTCCGCGACACCGCCCTCGGCACCTACTTCTGGTGCGCCGACATCGAGCGGCTGCTCTGTGTCGACGAGCGCAAGGTCGACCGCTATGTCGCCGAGGCGCCCGAGGCGGACCTCGTCATCGTCCTCGCCAACAGCGCCAAGTACGGCGGCGCCGGATACAACCAGCCCAGCGCCACCCTGGGGTACGAGGGCATCGCCACCGCCTCCGCCAACAACGAGAAGTCCGGCCAGGTCGCCATCCATGAGACCGGTCACTCCCTCGGCAAACTCGCGGACGAGTACTTCTATCCCGGCTATCCCGGCTATGAGCGGTACACCGGACCCGAGCCCGCCGACTCCAACATCTCCACCCTCGGTGCCGACGCCATCGGCCGGGACCGGGTCAAGTGGCACCGCTGGCTCGGTGAGACCTCGCCCGACGGCGGCACCATCGGCGCCTACGAGGGCGGCGGCTACTTCGTCCAGGGCCTCAACCGGCCCACCGACAACTCCCTGATGCGCTCCAACGGCAAGCCCTTCAACCTGCCCGGCGTCGAAGCCATGATCGCCGGCTTCTACCGGCACGCGAAGCCCGTCACCGCCGTCACCCCCACCGACCGTACCCTGCGCCTGCGCCACCGCGCCAAGGTCACCGTCCCCCGGCTGACCGGAGAGGACGGACGGCAGCTGCGCGTCCGCTGGCGGCTCGACGGCAAGGAGCTGAAGCACCTCGCCGGCCGCACCGAAGTCCCCGTCACCCACCTGGTCAAGCACCTCCTCGATCTGCGTCCCCACACCCTGACCGTCTCCGTGGAGGACCGTACCCCCGCCGTCCGCGACCCGAAGATCGCCGCTACCCTGAAGACCGGCGTCAGCTGGAAGGTACGGCTCTGACCGAGCCGCGATCCCCCGCCCCGCCCGGACACCCTGAGGTGCCCGGGCGGGGGCGTGCGGACGGCCCGACCGCCACCGGCGCGGGATCCCGTACGCCCGACTCCGCCGCCGACCCCGGGGCAGACTCAGGGGGAGCACCGAGGGGACGACAGGACATCGGTCCGGGGGACCGGGGGAGGAGCGCGCCATGGCCGGAGAACCCGTGCTGCGGACCAGGATCGGGGGCCGGATCGTGGATCTGCCCGGCACCCTCGACGGCATCCGCGACTCCCTGCCCGAGGACCAGCGCGCCGCCTTCGACCGGGAGATCGGCTCGGCCCCCCTCCTCGACGTGCCGCTCATCGCGGCCCGCTGGGGCCTGCCCCAGGAGGCCAGGGACGAGGACGACGCCCTCGCCGACCAGCTGCGCACCGGCGACTTCACCGGCTTCGGCCAACTGGACGACGGACGGGCGGGGAACGACCGGTGAACCCCTACCGGGTGCAGTACTCCACCGAGGCACGCGTCTGCCTCGACGCCCTCACCGGCCCCGCGCGCGACCGCTTCGACATGGGAGTACGGTCGCTCGCCGCCGACCCCTACGGAGCCGGATCCGTCGCCATCCGGGAGCCCGACTACCGCCAGGCCCTGGTCGGCGGCTGTGTGACGGTCTACTACGTCTCCGCGGGGGTACGGGTCCTCTCCGTCACCCGGGCCCAGGGGCCGCCCTGACGCGCCCCCGGGCCCAGCACCGGCGGCGGGGGCTCAGACCGGGCACGCCTCGATCAGCTGCATCCCCGGCGCCTCCAGCGCCCGGGTCCCGGTGAGCCGGTACCCCGCCGCCGCGAACAGCTCCGCGTACTGCCCCTCGGTCCGCTCCCGGCCGCCCAGACCGAAGAGCATCACCAGATCGAGACAGCCCGCGAACCCGGGCGCGGGCCGCTCCGGCAGCACCGCCTCGACCACCAGCAACCGCCCCCGCTCCCCGCCGCGCTGCGCCAGGCGGCACCGCCGGAGTATCTCCAGCGCCCGCTCGTCGTCCCAGTCGTGCAGGATCCAGGAGAGCAGATAGGTGTCGGCGGCCGGGACGGCGGCGAAGAAGTCACCCGTCTCCACCTCGACCCGGTCGCCCACCCCGGCCGCGTCCAGCGCGGCGCGCGCCGCCCCGGCCGGCTCCGGCAGATCCAGCAGGACACCCCGGGCGCCGGGATGACGGGCCAGGATCTCCGCGGTGAGCGTGCCCACACCGCCGCCGATGTCCGCCGTGAGCCCGGCCGCGGAGAAGTCGTACGCGGCCGCCACCGCACGGGCGGTCCGCCGGGAGAAGCTGTCCATCGCGGCGGTGAACACGGCGCTGTCCTCGGGGTTCCGGGCCATGTGCCCGAAGTAGGTGTCACCGAACCGGCTCTCGAAGGACGGCCGCCCGGTCCGCAGGGTGACCAGCGGGTCGTCCAGGAAGCGGTAGGTGATCCGGTACATCAGCCGGAACCACGGGCGCAGGGTCTCCGGGTGGGCGGACTCCAGCAGGGCGCTCTGCTCGGTACGGACATAGGCGCCGTCCTCGTCCAGCCCCAGGAAGCCGTCGGCCACCAGGGGGCGCAGCAGCCTCCCCAGGGCGTCCGGCAGGGTACCGGTGGCCTCGGCGAGCGCGTCCAGCGACGCCGGGCCGTGGGCGACATGGTCGGCGACCCCGATCTCGGCCGCGGTCTGGAGCGCCCGGTCACCGAGGAAGCCCCAGGACCGGGAGACGAGAGCGTCGGAGAGGGCGACGGAGGAAGTGGTCATACGCGGGGGTCTCCTTGGGCGGAAGCGGTCCGGCATCGGCGCCGTTCGCCCGCGAAGACGGTGGAGGGGGTACGGGCGTTGCGCGGCGGCGAAAAGTCGATCATGGCCGATGGTCGACGCCCGCCGCCAGGGTCGTGCGCGGAACCGGGTGGTGTGCGCGTGATCCGGCGGCCCGGTGGCCGGGGGCCGGTGCGGTGCCGTCCGTTCCGGCGGCCGTACGGCGGGTCCGGGCCCGCGGCCCGTCAGTTCGGGGAGCCGGCTCCGCCGAGGGAGCGCCGATAGCGGATCTCGGGCAGCGCGGTGCCGTCGTACACATCGTCCCGGCGGGCCCCGTCGGCCCGGTACCCCGCCCGCTCGTAGAAGCGGCGCGCCCGGTGGTTCTCCTCGATCACCCACAGCTCCGAGCGGTGGCACCCCCGCTCGGCGAGGCGGGTGTGCGCCCCGGCGAGCAGCGCCCGGCCGATGCCCCGGCCCACCCGGTCGGGGAGCAGATAGAGGGCGAGGACCTCACCCGCGCCGGGTCCGTCCGACCCGCCCGACCCGTTCGGTTCGTCCGGTCCGTTCGCGCCGGGCCGGGCGGCGATCCAGCCCACCGGTACCCCGCCGTCGACCGCGACCAGGTCCAGGGAACGCCGCTGCTGATGGGTGAACCACGCACGCCGCCGCACCGCGTCCTCGGCGACCGTCATGGCGTCCAGATACGACGCGGGGACGATGCCGGCGTACCCCCATCGCCACCCCGCCACCCGGATCCCCGAGACGGCGTCGATGTCGCCCTCGACCATCTCCCGTATCTCCACCGTCGTCCCCACCGTTGTTCCCACGGTCGTGTCCGCTGTCGTCTCGGCCATCGGCCCAGGGTAGACAGAAGTGGATCACCGGGTCACCGGCTTTCCTCCGTGCCGGGGCGGTTGTCAGTGGGGGCTGCGATGCTGCCTTCATGGACGACGAGCAGATCATGCGCGGTCGGGTCTACGGCGCCGACCACGACGACCCCGACCCCGGTCCGCGTCCCGGCCGGGCCTACGCCGAGCTGGTGGGCGGGCCGCTCGACGGGCTGCTGCTGGATGTGACGGGCTGGGGCGACCGGCAGCGGGACGAGGGCGCGGCGCTGCCGACCGAGATCGGCCGGTACGGCGCCGGCGGCCGGGCGGTGTACCGGCCGAGGGAGCCCGGCGCCCGCGCCTGGGCCTGGCGCGGCGACATCCGGTGACGGCCTTGCGGCGGGTTCCGGGCCGCGGCGCTCGCCCACGACCGCCCCCGGGGCGGCTCCGTCCCGGTCAGGCCGTCGTCAGGTCCGGCCCGGACCAGCCGGTCACCAGCGGCTCCGGGTGCGGCAGGATCTGCCGCAGCAGCCCGAACGGGTGCCCCCGCTGGCGCCATTCGCGCGGGTAGCCGATCGACACCTCGTCGAACCGCACCCCGTCGTACAGATCGGCACGCGGGATGTGGAGATGCCCGTAGACCATGGCGGTGGTGGGGAAGCGGCGGTGCCAGTCCTCCGTCAGCTCCGTGCCGCACCACTGGGCGAAGAGCGGATACCGCAGTACGTCCGTGGGGTGCCGTACCAGCGGATAGTGGTTCACCAGCACCAGCGGGACCGAGGGGTCATGGGCCTCCAGCCGCCGCAGCGTCTCGGCGACCCGGGCCCGGCACCAGGCGTCCCGGCTCGGATACGGGTCCGGGTGGAGCAGGAACTCATCGGTGCAGACGACCCCCGCCTCATGCGCCTGCGCCAGGGACTCCTCCTTGGTCCGTGCCCCGGGAACCCGCCAGGTGTAGTCGTAGAGCAGGAAGAGCGGCGCCACCGCCGCCGGGCCGCCGGCCCCCCGCCACACCGGCCAGGGATCCTCGGGCGTCACCACACCCAGCCCCCGGCACAACTCGACCAGATGCCGGTACCGTTCCTCGCCGCGCAGTTGGACGCTGTCGTCCCGGGTGGTCCACAGATCGTGGTTGCCGGGCGCCCAGATGACCTTGGCGAAGCGCTCCGCCAGCAGCCCCAGCGCCCAGCCGATGTCCTCGGTCAGCTCGGCCACGTCCCCGGCCACGATCAGCCAGTCGCCCTCGTGACTCGGCCGCAGCGCCTCGGTGACCGGGCGGTTGTCGCCCACCCCGACATGCAGGTCGCTCACCGCGAGGAGCCGGGGCCCGGTCGCGCGGGCGGGCGGGGGCAGGGGCTCGTCCGGCGCGGCGGGGCCCGGCGGTGTGTGCGGCATGGCTGTCCAGACTGATGGGGAGAGCCCGGCCGGCGCGCTGCCGGACCTCCGGTGGGTGAGGCCACCGATGCTGCCCCACGACCCCCGGACGATCAAGGGCGCGCGCTCCCCGCAGGCGCCCGGCGGGGCCCGGCGCCGGGTCCGCGGGCGGTCATCCGGTCCCGGTACGGGTCGTCATCCGGTCCGGGCGGAGGCGATCACCCGGTCTGGGCGCGGTCGATGACCGCCGCCGGCCGTTCCCCGAGGTACTCGACCCAGGCCTTCTTGGCACAGGGGTAGTGCTTCGCCGCCTCCACCAGGTTGAGGAAGTCGTCGAGGGTGGTCTCGAACCGCCCCTGGAGGGTGGCGTCGGCGAGCAGCCCCTCGGGGGTGAACGCGGTATGCGCCTGCGCCAGCGAGAACATGTCCGGGTAGACCCGCGCCCCCAGATGCTCCAGCGGGACACGGAGCGCCCACAGCCCCCGATTGCCCCCGCTCATGGACGGCGAGGCCGACATCACCAGCGCATGGCGGCCGTTGAAGGGCTGCGGGCGGAAGCGGGAGGCCCAGTCGATGAGGTTCTTCACCGTGCCGGGGAGCGAGGCGTTGTACTCGGGGGAGGCGACGATGAAGGCGTCCGCCCGCTCCAGCCCCTCCTTGAACCTCCGGGCGCCCTCGGGCACGCCCTGGGCGGCCTCCAGGTCCCCGTCGTAGGCGGGCACCGCGAACTCCCCGACGGTGGCCGACTCCGTCAGCGCGCCCCGGGCCGCGACGACCCGGGCGGCCAGCGCGGACAGCCGTGTGTTGAGCGAGCCGGTCCGCGCGGAGCCGGACAGCACCAGGATGCGCAGCGGGTCCGGTGAGGAATGCGTCACACGCGTACGGTACTGCCGCGGCGACCCGTCCGCCCCGATCCCCGCCCGGCCCGCCCGAACGCGTCACCCCGCCCGGACGCGTCACCCGGCCGGCGCGGGGCGGCTCAGAAGACGGGGCGGAGCCAGGTATTGGCCCAGGCGGCGGGCGTCTCCGCGAGCGATTCCCACCCGGGCATCGGCGTACAGGTCTCCACCGTCAGGATGTCGTACTCGGCGGTGTGCGGATGCTCGCTGGCGCGGTGCGCCAGGGCGGCGGCCATCAGGGGTTCGAGCGGCTCACCCGTGTCGGCGGCGGTGCCGATGCCCCGGCAGTCCAGACAGCGGATCACATGGAAGACCATCATGAAACGGACAACGAGCCGACGCCCGAAACGGGCGGAGGCATCACCCTGATGGAGCCGCGCCCATCTGACGGCCCGTTCGCTGAAAAGGCGTCAGTGGATGTCAGTGGACCGAGAAACCGCCGTCCACGAAGAGGGACTGCCCGGTGACATAGGCGGAGGCCCGGCTCGCCAGGAAGACCGCCGCCCCGGCGAAGTCCCCCGGCAGACCGTTGCGTCCGACCATGGTCCGCGCCGCCAGCGCCGCGGAGCGCCCGGGGTCGCCGGAGATCCTGGCGTTCAGCGGGGTCGCCACAAAGCCCGGGACGAGAGTGTTGACGGTCACCCCGGACGGTGACCACGCCTCCGCCTGCGAGCGGGCCAGCGACTCCAGGCCACCCTTGGAGACACCGTACGCACCGCTCTGGACGAACGCCCGGTGCGCCTGCTGGGAGGTGATGTGGACGATCCGGCCGAAGCCCCGCTCGGCCATACCGGGGCCGAAGCGCTGCCCGAGCAGATACGGCGCGGACAGATTCACCGCCAGGGTGGTGTCCCACACGGGGTCGCTCAACTCGTCCATCGGGGGCCGCAGATTGATCCCCGCGGAGTTGACCAGGATGTCCGGCTCGCCGAAGGCCGCCGCGGCCTCGTCCGCCGCGGCGCGCAGCCGGTCCCGGTCGCCCAGATCGGCGGTGACCCACGCGGCCCGGCAGCCGTCGGCCGTCAGCTCCCCGACGGTCCCATCGAGCGCCTCCCGCCCCCGCGCGACGACCACGACGGCCGCCCCGGCCCGGCCGAGCGCCCCGGCGATGGCCCGGCCGATACCGGAACTCCCGCCGGTCACCACCGCGACCATGCCGTCCAGCGAGAACAGATCCGAGAGATACGCGCGCGAGTCCATTCCCGCACCCTAGGCGGTACCTCCCACCGCCCCGCCCTGCCGCGCCCCGCAGCGACCACCGCCCCGCCCCGCCCTGCCGCGCACCGCGCTCGGTGGCGCCGCCGCGCCTACCGTTCAGCCGTGTCCGCGTACGCGTCCTCGATCTCCTCGACGAAGACCTCCGTGGGCTGGGCCCCGATGACCGGCACCCCGTTGATGAGGAAGGACGGAGTGGAGTTCATCCCGGCCTGCTCCGCCTCCTTCCGGTCCGCGCGTACGGCCGCCGCCGCCCCGCGCCCGCGCAGATCCCTGGTGAAGCGCTCCAGATCGGCGACCCCGGCCCGGCGCGCCAGCGCCGTCAGGCCCTTCTCGGTGAAGCCCCCGGCCCGCGCCGTGGCCCCCGGGTCGTAGGCGAGCGTGTGGAACTCCTGGAACCGGCCCTGCCGGCCTGCGGCCCAGGCGGCCCGGGCCGCGCGCTCCGACTCCTCGCCGAGGACGGGGAAGTGGCGCCACTCGATCCGCAGAATCCCCTGGTCGACATAGCGCTCGATCAGTTCGGGCTCGGTGGTGCGGGTGAAGCGTCCGCAGTAGCCGCACCGGTAGTCCGCGTACTCGACCATCACCACGGGGGCGTCGGGCCGGCCCAGCGCCTGCTGGTCCGGGTGCCCGGACCGGGTCTCCGGATGGGAGGAGGGGGCGGCGGCCTCGCTCCGGGCCTGTTCCTTGCGTCCGGCGGTGTCCCGCTCGGCCGTGCGGGAGGCCCAGGCGAGCAGGAGTATCACGGCGCCCGTGACGGCGATGACGACCGTGGACCGACGGCCGGGGCGGATATCGGGGGACATGAGAGGAGACGGCTCCAGTGCGAGAGGACGGAAGGGGGGGGGCGGAGGAGTCACGGAAGGGTGGCGGAAGAGTGGCGGAAAACAGATGGGCTGCCGCACCGCTGGGCCGGCCGTGCGCCCCCTGTGGACCGGCCGTTGTTTCACCGTGACGACCTGCGGTTTCCCTGAGCCTGAGGCTCCTGGGAGAGTGCGGGGCTGCCTCGGTGGACAGGGGCTCGCCGATCATTTTTAGACAAGTGTTCAGAGTAGGCCAACCTGATGCACCCCCTGGACGGTTCACCCGGCAGGGGGAGCCCTGTCACCCGGCTCCCGTCCGGACGCAGGGAGAACGGTGCTCACCAGACGCCACGACATCGCCATCGCCGCGGCCATCGTGTCGGCCTCCGGAGCGCTCCTCATGGAGCTGAACGGATCACTGCCCACCACCCCGCCGGTCAAGGCGGAGAGCCCGGCACAGCTCCGGAGCGCCGATGCGGATGCCGGGGACGGGGACGGCGGCGACGCGGACGGAGATGGAGACGGAGACGGGGCCAGGGCCGGGTCCGGGGCTCCGCCGGACGGCCGGTTGCCCGGATTCCGGAGAATCACCCTGATCACCGGCGACCGGGTCCAGGTCGGCACCGAAGGGGACGACAGGGCGCGGATATTCGGCTTCCGGTCGGCCGAGGGCCGCGAGCGGATCGCGCTCCGGTTCCGCCTCCACGACGGGAAGCCGCTGCTGGTCCCGGACGACGCCTGGGAACTCGTCCGCAGCGGCCGTCTCGATCCCCGGCTCTTCGACATCACCGGGTTGAGCAGCGGCGAGGACGGCGGACGCGGCGATCTGAGGGTGACGGTCGGCTACGCCCGGGGCTCGGCGGCCGAGGCCGCCCGGGATGCGGTCCGGGCCGCCGTCGGCGTCCGCGCCGGCCGGACCTTCGGGCCGGCCGGCCCCGGGACCCAGATCCTCACCGCCACCCCCAACCCGATGGACAACGGTACGGACACCGGTACCGAGACGGCCGTGGACTCGGTGGTCATGCCGCGCGATCCGGCCGCGCTGTGGCACGCGGTCACCCGGCCGGGGGAGAGCGGACTGCGCACCGCCGCCGGGATCGCCCGGATCTGGCTGGACGACGGCGCGCACCGCGATGCCTCCGCAACCGTGGAGCGCGGCCCCGACAGCCGCCCCGACGCCGGTTCCGGCACCCGGCAGCGGCCCCGGCCGTGATCGACCGCGACCGGCGGCGATCACGCCGTGATCCCCGGGCCCCCGGGTGCCGCCGTCCCCCCGCCGCCCCCCCGTAGTCCCCCGTCGTCTCCGGGGCGGGGTCAGCGCCCGATGAACTCCAGGACGCGCGGCCAGCTGTCCGCCCGCGCCTGCGCGTCGGCCGCCCGGCTGCCACCGAGCGGCAGGGTGACATCGCCGACCTGGTGGAAGACGACCGTCCCGGTCGGGAAGGAGGGGAACGAGATGGCCGCGTGCCCCGCCTCCGGGTAGATCAGCGCACGGTGCCGTCCGGACTTCCCGCTGCGGTCGGCGATGGACTCGGCCATCGGGGCCGACTTCCAGAGCGTGTCCTCGCCCCCGGCGATGGCCAGCACCCGGCCCCGTACCCGGTCCAGCGGGATCGGCCCCGGCTTCACCGGCTTCCCCTTCACCGTCCACGCGTGACGTTCATGGTGCGGGAAGCCCATGTAGTACTGGTCGGCGGGGCCGTAGACCACCGCGTCGCGGATCAGCTCCGGGTGGTTCTGGGCGAGATGCTGGGCGGATTCGCTGCCCCGGGAGATGCCCAGCACCGCCATGCGCTCATGTCCGTCGCCGGACTTCCGGCCGAGTACCCGGGCCGCGGTGGCGAAGTACTCCATCGGGATGTCGTTGAGCGAGTCGGGCCCGTCTCCGCAGCGGAAGTAGCAGAGGGCCAGGGTGGCATGGCCGCGCGAGGCGAGCAGTGCCGCGTCGCCGCCCATGGACAGTCCGCCCTCGGAGCCGCCGAAGGCCAGCACGGGTGCGCGGCGGGGCATCCCGGCGGGGGGCAGATAGAGCCGGCCCGTGACCTTGTCCCGGGCGGGCTTGATCGCCTGGACCGTGACACCCTCGTCCATCAGACGGCGGGTCAGCTCCTTGCGGGCGGCCGGCCGCCCTTCGGCACGGGCGGTGAGCCGTAGGGTGTACGCCCGCTCCGACTCCGGATCACGGGTGGGGTAGAAGGAGTCCTCGTCCGGATCCCCGGCCGGTGGCTCCATCGACCAGAACAGCCCCCAGCGGTCGGCCTTCCGATAGGTCCCCGAGGTGGGCCTGGCACGGCTCAGATCGACGGTGCCGGTACGGTCGGCGGTGAAGGTCGCCCGGCCGGTCCAGGTGGCGTCGGCGCTGTCCTCGGCCTCGGAGGTGACGGTCACCTTCTCGCCCGCGCGCAGCCCGGAGACCCGTACCCGGACAGGTTCGTCCACCAGGGCCGTCACCTTGTCGACCGAGATGACCGGACGGTCGCCCTTGCCCTCGGAGCCGTCCGTGTCATCGGCACAGCCCGTCACCAGCAGGGACAGGACCACCAGCCCCAGCAGCCCTTTGAAGGTCGAACTTTCCATAAGGACATGGTGGATCAGCGGAAAGGTCCAAACCAGGCTCCGGACCAGGGGATTCAGGGGGTGGGGAGTCCGGGCGGGGTGCCGGCCCCGGACCGGTGGCCACCCCGCGGAAAACGGCTGGTCCCGCCCTCACCCGTGGTGGCAGCATCCCCGTTATGGTCCCCTTGCGTCAGATACGTGCCCAGTACGACAACCGAACGATCGTCATCCATCAGGCGTACTCCCCGGCCGTGGCCGATGCCGCGCTGAAGGCGGGCCGCTTCGTCCCCCCGTTCTCCTTTGGACGCATGACCTGGATCAAGCCGTCCTTCCTCTGGCTCATGCACCGCAGCAACTGGGCGCGCAAACCGGGCCAGGAGCGGATCCTCGCGGTGCGGATCACCCGGGAGGGATGGGAGGAGGCGCTGTCCCGCGCGGTGCTGACCACCTCCCACCCCGACGCCGTGGAGCGGGCGTCCGTCCATGTCCAGTGGGACCCCGAGCGCTCACCGCGTGGAGCCGCCCTCAACCACTACAGCATCCAGGTCGGGATCGGCCGGGACCTCATCCGTGACTACGCCGAGAAGTGGGTGGTGGAACTGACCGATGTCACCCCCCGGGTGAGGAGCATCGCACCCCTGGTACGGGGCGGTCAGGCGGCGCGGGCCCAGCGGCTCCTCCCGGTGGAACGGCCCTATCCGGTGCCCCGGGAGATCGCCGCCCGGCTGGACATCGACGGCTGACCCGTACCCCGGTACCCCGCCCGCTCACCCCGTCCGCCCGCTTCCGTACCCGCCCGGCGTCAGTACGCGCCGTCCAGCCTCGCCCGCTGCTCCTCGGTCAGCTCCAGGTCGACCGCCGCGAGACTCTCGTCCAGCTGCGCCACGGAGGAGGCGCCGACCAGGGGCACGATCGGCACCTCGCCGCCGATCAGCCAGGAGAGCACGACCTGATTGGCGGTGGCACCGGTCTCCCGGACGACCTCCGCGAGGGCCGCCAGCCGCACCGGGGTGCCGGCATGGTCGAGATCGCGGGTCAGTTCCTTGTCCTCCCGGGTGTACGCCCCGCTGAGCAGCGGGGTGTACGCGACCATCGCCAGGGCGGGCTCCGCACGGACATAGCTGAGCAGATTGCCGTCCACGATGCCGCAGGCACCGTCGGGGGAGAGCGCGTCGGGCTGGTCGGTGCGCCGCCGCAGATAGCTGTGGCTGTACTGGAGGACCTCATAGCCCGGCAGTCCGGCCGCCGCCGCGACGGCCCGGGAGCGTTCCACCTTCCACGCCCAGTGGTTGCTGACGCCCAGCAGCCCGACGGTGCCCTCGGCGACGAGCGCGGCGAACCCCTCGACGGTCTCCTCCAGCGGTGTCTCCGGGTCCTCGATATGGGCGTACAGCAGATCCAGCCGCTCCATGCCCAGCCGCTCCCGGCTCTCCTCGGCGGCGGCCCGGATGGTGTCGGCGGAGAGCCCCTCACGGTTCTCCACGAAGCCGGTGCCGGGGGCCAGCGGCCGGGCGCCCAGCTTGGTCGCGATGGTGATCTCGTCGCCGATGCCCCGGCTGCGGCGCCAGCGGCCGAGCACGCTCTCGCTCTCCCCGCCCTGGCCGCCGTTGAGCCAGTAGGCGTAGTTGTTGGAGGTGTCGACGAAGGTGCCCCCGGCCTCCACATAGCGGTCGAGGATCGCGAAGGAGGTCTGCTCGTCGGTACGGGTGCCGAAGAGCATGGCCCCCAGGCACAACACGCTCACCTCGCGACGGGTGTCCGGGTGGCTGCCTATCCGGCGGTACTTCATGGATGTCCCCTTATGTGTACGTGTCCGTGCGCGCACAGGGCCGTGCGGTGCGGCCCCGTGTCCGCCACGGGCGCCGGTCAAGAGACTCGCCGCTGGAGTGCGCTCCAAGTCAACTCCCGCCCGGAAGGCGGCGGGACAGGAGCACGGAGCCGTTGCTTTCCGGCCCTTCGGCGGACCGTGGGACACATCACGTTTGGGGCGGGCGCTTCCGCTGTTTCATGGCGTGTACGTGTCTGCACGTGTCGTACGTGTGACGTGAGCGCAGGAACCCTTGTGCAATTCCTATGCGACGGCTCATCTTTGAGGCGGCAGCAGGTTGTCATGGCCTTGTCATACATCCCGCTGCCCGTCTGTCCGCTGCCCCGCAGGTGGCGGACGGCGTAGGCATCCCCCCACTTGCACCATCGATGAGGAGGAACCCTCAGATGGAATCCACGCGTCACACCGGTCGGTCGAACCCCTCCCGCTCCCGGCGTCTGCTCCCCCCGCTGGGCGCCGCCGTGGCGGGCGCCCTGACCCTGGGGCTCATGACCGCCCTTCCGGCGACGGCCGCCCCCGCTCCCGAACAGCGTGAGGGCCGCATTCTAGACGCGGGAGAGCCCGGCGCGATCAAGAACAGCTACATCGTCACGCTCCGGGACAGCAAGGTCCGTGCCGCCTCCGCCGAGGGCCGGGCCCTCGCCAAGGAGTACGGCGCCAAGATCAAGCGCACCTACACCACCGCGCTCAACGGGTACGCCGTCCAGCTCTCCGAGGCCCAGGCCAAGAAGCTGGCCGCCGACCCCTCGGTCGCCGCCGTGGCCCAGGACCAGAAGGTCAGCATCCAGGCCACCCAGACCAACCCGCCCTCGTGGGGTCTGGACCGGATCGACCAGCGGCGGCTGCCGCTCAACCGGAGCTACACCTACCCGGACAGCGCGGGTGCGGGCACCACCGCGTACATCATCGACACCGGTGTCCGCATCTCCCACAGCGATTTCGGCGGCCGGGCCTTCAACGGATACGACGCCGTCGACAACGACAATGTCGCCCAGGACGGCAACGGCCATGGCACCCATGTCGCGGGTACCGTCGCCGGCACCTCCTACGGTGTCGCCAAGCGGGCCCGTATCGTCGGTGTCCGGGTGCTCAACAACAGCGGTTCCGGCACCACCGCCCAGGTCGTCGCCGGTATCGACTGGGTCGCCCGGAACGCGGCGCGGCCCGCGGTCGCCAATCTGAGCCTCGGCGGCGGCGCCAACGCCACCATCGACGCGGCCGTGCGGCGACTGATCACCGCCGGTGTCACCACGGTCGTGGCGGCGGGCAACAGCAACGCCAACGCCTCCGGCTTCTCCCCGGCGCGCGTGGGCGAGGCGATCACGGTGGGCTCGACCACCAACACCGACGCCCGGTCCAGCTTCTCCAACTACGGAGCGGTCCTGGACCTCTTCGCCCCGGGCAGCTCGATCGCCTCGGCTTGGCACACCAGTGACACCGCGACCAACACGATATCCGGCACCTCGATGGCGGCGCCCCATGCCGCCGGAGCCGCGGCGATCTATGCCGGGACCAACCCGTCGGCCAGCCCGGCGCAGGTCTCGGCCGCCCTGGTGGCCGCTTCCACTCCCGGTGTGGTCACCAACCCGGGTGCCGGTTCGCCCAACCGGCTGCTGTACGTCGGCTGATACCGCATCACCGGCTGACGCCGGGGCCTGGCCGCTCCACCGGCCCGGCCCCGGCCCAGCGGACAGCGCCCCGCCCTCGCGACCGACGGCCCCGGCTCCCCGGGACCCGACCGTCACCGGGGCGGGGCTTCCGCGTCCCCCGCCGCCACCGATGGGTGTCAGCGGGCCGGGCCGCCGTCCAGCAGGACGGGCAGCGCGTCGATGTCGTTGGCGATGAAGGAGTGGTGCGGCTCCGGTACGGTGTCGGGGTCCGCGAGCGCCAGGCGGGGGAAGCGTCCGAAGAGCGCCGGCAGGGCCACCGCCGCCTCCAGCCGGGCGAGCGGTGCCCCGAGGCAGTGGTGGATCCCGTGCCCGAAGGCGAGATGGGACTTGTCGGCGCGGTCGATGTCGAACTCCTCCGCGTGCTCATGGAGTCCGGGATCGCGGCCCGCCGCACCGAAGCCCATGATGATGGCGTCCCCGGCGGCGATCACCGTACCGTCACCGAGGTCGATGTCCTCCCGGGCGAACCGCAGCGGCAGATGGACCACGGGCGGATGGAGCCGCAGCGTCTCCTCGATCACCTCGGTCCACCCCGCCGGGTCGGCGAGGACGGCGGCCAGCTGGTCGGGATGGCGCAGCAGCGCCCGCGCCGCGTGGACGACGAGCGCGACCGCGGTCTGGGTCCCCGCGCCGATCATCAGCAGCAGGGTGGCGACCATCTCCTCCTCGGTGAGCCGGTCCCCGTCGTGCTCGGTCAGCAGCAGACTGGTCATGTCGTCGCCGGGCGTGACGCGCTTGGTCGCCAGAAGGGTGCGCATCGCCACCTTGAGGTCGTGGTCGATCCGGCGTGCCTGCTCCTCGGGGACCCCGGTGTCCAGGACCAGGTCCATGCCCGCCATGATCGGGGGCCGCTGCTCGTCCGGGACGCCGAAGAGGTCGCACATCAGCCGGGTGGGCAGGGGATGGGCGTAACGGGCCCGCAGATCCAGCGGGGCGTCCTTCCCCGCCGTCTCCAGATCGGTGATCAGATCCGCGACGATCGCGTCGATCCGGGGCCGCAGCGCCGCGAGTCTGCGCGGCCCGAAGGCCGGGCCGATCATCTTCCGCAGCCGTTTGTGCTCCAGCCCCTCGCTGGTCGCCATGGAGCGGTTGTCCACCCATGGGTAGAGCCAGGCGATGGCGCCCGGCCGGTACCCCGGCCAGACGCCCCGGGCGTCCCGGGACACCTGGGGGTGGGCCGCCAGTCTCCGCAGGATGTCGGGGCGGGTGACGGACCAGGCGACGACGCCCTCGGGCAGCTCGACCCGGACCGCCGCGCCACCGGAGCGGAGTTCGCCGAGCTGTGCGAAGAGACGGTCGCCGCCACTGCTGTCGAGGACCATGGGACGGGTCCCTGTGCCGGTCATGCGAGACCTCCGGTGAAGTGCCGTTCGGCTCGTGCCCTGGCTGTGGTCCGCCGGCCGGCACGGATCCCCGGGAGCGGCCCCGGGGGGCCCTTTCCTCCGGGGGCTCTCCCGCCGGCCGAGGACACACCCTGATGCGATTGTGCGGGACCGCCGCCCCCGGTCCAAGACCGGAATCAGCCCCCCCTCTCCCGGTCGTGCGCCGGCGCGGCCCGCCGCGCCCGGGGTGGCCGGGCGCGGCGGGGACGGCGCTTCCGCGCAGGTCAGGTGAGCAGATGCACCGACTGACTGGTGAGGTCGTAGCGGGCCCCCGCCACGGCGAGCCGTCCGTCGGCGATCCGGGGGGAGAGCTGCGGATTGGCCGACAACTGCGCTTTGACGAGCTGGATCTGGGCGTCCGTGGTCGCCCGCACCTGTGCGTCGCCCGTCTGGCTCCGGTCGATGGCGGGCCGTATCTGCTCGGCGAGGTACTGGATGCTGCCGGGCAGTGTCTCTCCGGTCCGGTCCGCCTCGATGGCGGCTTTGACCGCCCCGCAGGACTGGTGGCCGAGGACCAGGACCAGGGGTATGCCGAGGGCCAGCACCCCGTACTCGATGCTGCCGACGACGGCCTGGTCCAGCACCTGTGCGGCCGAACGGGCCGTCAGCAGATCCCCGATGCCCCGGTCGAAGACCAGCTCCGGGGGGACCCGGGAGTCGACACAGCCCAGGACGATCGCGAAGGGGCTCTGTCCGGAGATGGCCCGCGTCCGGGCGGCGAGGTCGTGGTGGGGGTAGCGCTGGCTCAGGGTGCGCCAGCGGCGGTTGCCCTCGGTCAGCAACTGGAGGGAGGCGGTGGGCGTCCGCGGCCTCGTCCGCGGCGAGTCGGCGGGCCGGGGCTCGGCGATGGCCGTACCGCTCCCCAGCACTCCCATCGCGCCGAGGACGGAGGCGCCGCCGACGGCCGCCCGGAGCACGGTCCGGCGTCCGGCGCTCTCCCGGGACGGTGAACCGGCCTCCGGGCGACCGTCGTTCATCTGATGGCCATCCTGAGGTTGCTCAATGTTTGCTGTCATGGCCATGGAACGTAGAGGCGCGTTCACCTTCGATTCACACATTCACATTCTTATGACAATCTGTTCATCTACATGAAAGCTTTCTCATAGGCCTCACATGATCACTCGGGTGAACTCCCGCCCCGGTGATATGCCTGCGCCACCAGGCACATCTGGTGTATCCAGGGCCTCGCCGCGCCCGCAGGGACCGCCGTGGCCGTCGCACCCGCGTCCGGGGGACGATGACGCGGTGATACGGAGGCGAGAGAGGCGATCGTCATGACCCCAGCAGCCCTGCGCCCGGCCGATCTGGCCCGGGAGCACGGTCTGTCCACCCAGTCCGTGCGCAACTACGAGGAGGACGGCATCCTCCCGCCGGCCCTGCGCGGCACGGGCGGCCACCGCCGCTACACCCCCGTCCACGCCGCCGCCCTGCGGGCCTTTCTCGCCCTGCGCGCGGGGTACGGCCATCGCACGGCGGCCGAGCTGCTGCGCGCCGCCCACCGGGGCGACGAGGCGACCCTCTTCCGGCTGGTCGACCGGGCCCATGCCGAACTGCTGCGGGAGCGCGACACACTGGACGAGGTCGCCGCCGCGCTGGACGCCCTCACGGCCGCGCCGCGTCCCGCCGCCGTCCGCTCCGCCCCCGCCGGGGATCTGCTCATCGGCGTGCTCGCCCATCGGCTCGGGGTGCACCCCGCGTCCCTGCGGGCCTGGGAGAAGGCTGGCATCCTGGGCCCGTACCGCGATCGGGCCACCGGCCACCGCCGCTATCCGCCCGATGTGGTGCGGGACGCCCATGTCGTGCGCCAACTCCGGCGCGGCGGACTCCCGCTGGAGCGGGTGCGGACCTTTGTGGAGCAGCTGCGCGCCGCCGGGGACCCGGCCGCCCTCGGGGATGTGCTGGCGGAGTGGCGGACCCGGATCGCTCTGCGGAGCCGGGCGATGCTCGCCTCGGGGGCGCCCCTCGGGGTCTATCTCGATCTGGTCCCGTCCGGGGACCGGCCCCCTGACCCGGCCCCTGATCCGGCCCCTGATCCGGCCTCCTGACCTGGTCCTCTGACCCGGCCCCTGACCGGATGGAGCCGGGGCCGCTGCCGGACGGTCAGCGGGTCGGCGGGGCGGCGGCGGTGGTACGAGTACGAGTACGGGTACGGGTACGGGCCGCCGGGAGCGCGGCCCCGAGCCCCAGCGCCACCAGCAGTGCGGCGGCCACCGGCGTCAGGCCCGGTGCCACCGCGACCGCCGCGCCACCGAGCGCGCTCCCCAGCGCCGCCCCCGCATAGGCGGAGCCGCTGTGCACCGCCATCGCCGGGGCGGCCGACCGGTCGCCCACCCGCAGCAGCATCAGCGCCTGGAGGCCCGGCGGCACCGCCCAGGCCGCCGCCGACCAGACCGCCAACACCCCCGCGACCGGCCACACCGGGACCGGCCGGACGAGCCAGAGCAGCACCAGGGCCACCATCGCGCAGCAGAACACCGCACCGGCGAGGGCGAGCGCGCGCGGTGGCCCGTACCGGTCGACCAGCCGGCCCGACAGCCGTGTACCGAGGACACCGGCCGCGCCGGAGCAGACCAGCAGCGCCGCCAGCACCGTGGGGGTGACCCCTGCCAGAGCGGTCAGATAGGGCGCGAGATAGGTCTGGAAGGCCAGATTCCCGGCCACCGTCAGCGCGGTGGCGGCCAGGACCAGCAGGACGGCGCCCCGGAGCAGGGCGCGGACCGGGCCGGGGTCGATCGGATCGGAGAGGCCCGGACCGGGGAGGGTCCCGGGGGTGGCCGGGACGGTGGTGACCACCAGGGCCAGCGCGATCAGCCCGAGCAGACCGGCGAAGACAAAGGTCGCCCGCCACCCCGCGACCGCTCCGATCCAGGTGCCCGCCGGGACGCCGAGCAGCACCGCCCCGGTCAGCCCGGTCATCACGGTGGCCAGAAAACGGCCCCGCTGCCCCTCCGGTGCCGCCGTGCCGGCCGCCGCCAGGGCCACCGGCAGTACCACCGCCGCCGCCAGCGCGGCGATCACCCTTACCACCATGAGGACGGCGAAACCGTCGACCAGCGGCACCACGAGGTTGGCCGCCGCGAAGACCCCGAGGGCGGCCGGCAGCACCGCCCGGCGGGAGACCCGGGAGAGCGCCAGTGCCCACAGCGGCGCGGTGAGCGCGTACACCAGGGAGTAGACGGTCACCAGCTGACCCGCCGCGGTGGTGGACACCCCCAGCTCGGCGGCGAGCCGCGGCAGTACCCCCACCACGATGAAGTCGTCGGTCTGCACCGTGAAGGCGGCGAGGGTCAGCCCGTACAGCCAGACGGGCCCGGGGTCGGCGAACGGGAGGCGCATGGGAATTAAGGTAACAACTGTTTCCCCTATGGGATGTGAGAGAGTCGTGCGGATACGGAGCGCCGAGCGGGCAGCGAGGAGGCGGCCACCCCATGGCCAGAACCGCCGATCCGGAACGGCGCCGTGAGGTGCTCGACGCCGTCGTCGCCCAACTGGCGGAGACCGGGATCTCCTCCTTCACCCTGCGCGGCCTCGCGGAAGCCCTCGGACAGAGCACCCGGGTGCTCACCCATCACTTCGCCGACAAGGGCGCCCTGCTCACCGCCGTCCTCGATCGGCTCGACGAGCGCCAGCACGATGCGCTGCGCGCCACCGAGGGCTGGGCGGACCCGTCGGTCGCCGTCGGCTCGCTCGTCCGCTCCGCCTGGCGCCGCCATCTGGACCCCGCCGAACTGCCGATGACCCGGCTCGTCCGGGAGATCGAGGGCCTCGCCGCCGCCGGGCGGCTCCCCGCGCCCGCCCCGGCCTTCGTCCGGGGCCGGGCCGGGTTCGTCGCCGGCTGTCTGGCCCGGCGCGGGGTGCCCGAGGCGGAGGCGCTGGTCCTGGCCACCCTGCTCAACGCGGCCTACTCCGGGCTCCAGGCCGACCGGCTCGGCACGGGGGACGGCGCACGCTGCGACGCGGCGCTGGACGGCCTCTGCGACTGGATCGACCGCGCGGTCGAGCAGGCGGCCCGCCGCTGAGCCCGCGCCAGTGTCCGTGCCCGAGCCCACGTCTGTGTCCGTGCCCGCCCCTGAGCCCGTGTCCGTGCCCTCGGCCCGGGTGTCCCGGCCCGGATGTCGCGGCAGGGGGCCCGGAAATCGCTCGACCGGCGTGATCGTCACCGGCATGCTGATCCGGTGATGCATACACCGGAAACCACCCCCGAGGAGTTCTCCCAGGGCTGGGACTCCGCGGCCCGCCTGGTCGACGGCTGGGTGGAGCGGCGCCCCCGCAGACCCGAGGTGGCCGGGCGGCTGCGCATGGAGGTCCGGCTGATGCCGCTGGCTCGCCCCCACCCTCCCGCTCGCGGTCCCCGTACCCGTCCCGCTCCCCGGCGACCCCGTCGCCGTCCGCCACCGACTCGTACCCGGTGGACCGCTGGAGCGGCCGGGGCCCGCCGACGGCGAGCGGCTCGGCGCCTTTCTGCGCGCCCTGCACTCCGCCGACCCGGACGGCGCGGTCGCACGCGGTGTCCCGGGCCCCGACGCCGTGCGCGCCGAACGCGCCACGACCACCGCCGACTTCCGCGCCCGGGTCCTGCCACTGCTCCCGGAGGAGGAGCGCCCGACGGGCGCCGCGCTGCTCGACGCCATCGGGTCGCTGCCCGCGGACACCCTGGTCCACGGCGATCTGGGCCCCGAGCACCTCCGGGTCCCGGGGACCGTCCTCGGCGGGGTCATCGACTTCGCCGACGCCCATATCGGCGACCCCGCCCTCGATCTCGCCTGGGCGCTCACGGACACCCCGGACGGGTTCGCCGAAGCGCTCGCCGCCGCCTATCCGGTCACTCCCGGGATACGCGAACGCGCCCTGCTCTGGCACCGGCTGGGCCCCTGGTACGAAGTGACCCAGGGGCTCGACACCGGCGACGCGGACACCGTCCGCTCGGGACTGGAGGGTGTCCGCGCCCGCCTCGTCCTTCTGCCGGACGGGGTACGGGGCTGACCGCACCCGGCCCCGCCGGCGTGCGGGGCCGGGACCTCGCTCCGTTACGGGTTACGGGCGGGTGACCACCTGGTCGAGGGCCACCGCGAGTTCACGCGGCGCGGAGAACATCGGCCAGTGACCGGTCGCCAGATCCAGGCGGCGCCACGGCTCCTCGTTCAGATGGGCCAGCATCGGAATCCCCGCGGACAGCAGCTGCTGGAAGTCCGCGCAGGCGATCAGGACCAGCTCCACACCGGCGGCGGGCTCGACCGGGCCGGGCAGCGGCTGCTCATAGCTGGCGAACGGCTGCGGCGTGGCCCGTGCGTACAGCAGATCCAGCTTCTCCTGGTCCAGCCCCTCCAGGCTGGAGCCCGCGCCCAGCACCTCCGGCGGCGGCACCGGCAGCCACCGTCCGCCGCCCTGCTCCGCGACCTCCTTGCGCATCCGCTCGGTCTCCTCCGGCGGAATCAGGTCCAGCCCGCGCATGCCCTCCGCGAACGGGGCGCTGTCCACATAGACCACCGCGCGCAGCCGGTCGCCGAGCCGCCCGGCGGCCCCGGTCACCGGCGCCGCCCCATAGCTGTGCGCGACCAGGACGACCTGCTCCAGCCCACGCTCCGTCACCGCGTCGACGATATCGCCGATATGGGTCTCCAGACCGGTCTCGGCGGTGGCGAGATCCGCACGCTCCGCCAGGCCGGTCAGGGTCAGCGGCAGCACCGTGTGTCCCTGCTCCTCCAGCGCACGCGCCGTGTCCTCCCAGGCCCAGGCGCCGAGGAACGCGCCAGGAACGAGAACGAATACCGCCATGTGAACTCCCTTGGTTCGAAGTGCTGTGATGAGACTAGGGGATTACTAGGCCAGATTTCGCCCTCAATCCGTCGCTTCCCGCAGTCGATCGCCGGGGAATCGGCGCTGCTCAGGGGGGTGAGGGGGAGGGAACTCCGAGAAGGGGAACCGGAGGTCGGGACCAGCGGTTTTCGGCCGATGCACCATCAGATGATCACCGTCCCCCGGTGTCCAGCTCCGCGCCGTCCCCGGGGAGGACCAGGGCGAGCCTGCCGCCCTCGTCCAGCGGTGTGGGGACGGTCAGGGTACCGGTCATGAGACCGGCCACCGAGTCGATCAGATGGATCTCGCCATGCCCGCCCCGGCTGACGGCGATCAGATCATGGCCGGGTGACGCGGCCACGGCGCGGCGCTGCACACCGTCCCAGGGGGTCCCGCCCCGCCGGGGTGCCCCGGCCATCGGGGGCAGCGGCACCCGCGCGGTCACCCGGCCGAGTACGGGGTCGACCAGGACGAGTTCATCGCCGTCCGGATGGACCCGGGCGAACGCCAGCCGGCGGGCGGCGACCGCGAAGCGGAACACCAGCCCCGGACCGAGCGGCACCCGTCCCGTACGCCCCGATTCCAGCCCGTACCACCAGGCGGAGTTGGACCACTGCGGCCACCGGCCCGGCTCCGGCGGACCGCCGCGTACACAGGACCAGAGCAGCCGGCGGACCGGATCGAGCCGCAGGGCGTAGCCGCGCCCCTCGCCGCCCCAGGGCAGCGGCGGCTCGACGGCCAGCCCGTCGTGGGTGCGGCGGGCGCGGTGCACCCCCGAGCCGCTCGCCGCGAACAGTCGTCCGCTCACCGCGTCGTAGGCGTCCCCGTGCCCGTCGTCGTCGGCCAGCGGCACCTTCCGGTGGGGCGGTACGACCGGACACGCGGGCGCCGCCGCCATCAACTCCGCCCACCGGTAGGCGCGCAGCTCCCCGGGTTCGCGATGGCGTACCACCGCCCAGAGGTCCCCGTCCCGGCCGGGATCAGCTCCCTCCAGAGCCGGAGCCGGGGCCGGGGCCGGGGTCTGAGTCGGAACCGGAGACGGCGGGGGTACGAGGGTGACACCCGGCTCCCCGGCCCGGGTCCGCACCCGGACCGCGCGCGGGCCGCCCTCCGCCGCCAGATCGACGGCGGTCAGCAGATCGCTCCAGGGACGCTCGGCACGGCCGAGGCCGGTGGTGACGGCTATCCGCCGACCGGTCGGATCGGCGGCCAGCTGCTCCGCCGGGATCGCCACGGGCGCGGTGGCCCGGACCAGCGGGCGCCCGGCGCCGGGGCCGTAGGGGTCGAGGACGACCAGCTCCCCGGCCCGGTCGTCCACGAAGGCGGTCCGGCCGCCGGGCAGGGCGAGGAAGCCGGTGTGCTCACCGGCGTACCGGCCGTCCAGCCGGGCGACGGTCGTCCCGCACGGCAGGTCGAGCACCCGTACCCCACCGGCGACATGGTCGGCGACGACCAGCCTGGGTGCGGTTTCGGATGCGGGGGTGGTGGTGCGGGGCGTGGTCATGGGCGGCTCCCGGGGGCGCGGTCGGAGAAGCGTATTGAACATGATTATCATGTGGCCCACATGGTGCGCCGGTCCGGCCGGCGCCGCCGACGACCCGAGGAGAGATCACGATGCTGCTCAGCTGTGCCTGGAGGATCCGGCGCGTCGCCGC
The DNA here is from genome assembly GCF_040299965.1 of Streptomyces sp. NPDC000594. Classification (NCBI taxonomy): domain Bacteria; kingdom Bacillati; phylum Actinomycetota; class Actinomycetes; order Kitasatosporales; family Streptomycetaceae; genus Streptomyces; species Streptomyces sp. NPDC000594. The sequence continues at coordinate 120,874 of NZ_JBEPCY010000022.1, forward strand.
CGCCGCGCTGGCGGGAACCCTGCTCGCGGGGTGCGGTGCCACCGCCGAGGAGGACTCCGGGGCGGCCCGGGAACGGACCGAGGTCCGGGTGGAGCCGATAGCCCCGGCGCGGAGCGTCACCGATGTCCACGGCGTGACCGTCACCACCCCACGGCCCCCCGAACGCGTCGTCTGTCTGGTGGCCCTCTGCGACGACATGCTCAGCGAACTCGGGATGACCCCCGTCGCCACCAACTCCACGCTCCTGGCCCACCCGCGCTTCCTCGGCGGCGCGAAGGCCGCCGGGATCCCCACGATTCCCGGCGGCTTCCTCGCCCCCGAGACCGAGGCCGTCCTCTCCCACCGGCCCGACCTGGTCATCGGACTCGCCGACACCCATGGGAAGCTCGCCCCCGCCCTCAAGGGCGCCACCACCTTCTGGCCGGTCCAGCCCGGCCGCTGGCAGGAGAGCGTCCGCTACCTCCGCGACCTCGCCGCCCTCACCGGCCGCACCGGGCGCGGTGAGAGCGCCGAGGCACGCTTCCGCGAGAAGCTCGCCCGCGCCGAGCGCGACCCGAGCGACCGGACCAGCCTGATCGTCTTCGGCAGCGACGAGAACTTCGGCGTCGCCACCCCGGGCACCGATGTCACCGCCGGGCTGATGCCCAAGCTCTCCCGCTACCCCTGGAAGAGCCGCGGGGTCCAGGGCGGTTACAGCATGGAGGAGATCCTCGCCCGCGATGTCGAGGTGCTCTTCGTGGAGACCCTCGCCTTCGGCGAATCCGACGGCACCCTCTCCGAGAAGCTGGCGAAGAACCCGCTCTGGTCCCGGATCCCCGCCGTCCGCGACGGCAAGGTGTACGAGGTGAACGCCGAGGTCTGGGCGAAGGGCCGGGGCACCCGGTCGCTCGGCATCGTTCTGGACGAGGCCACGGCGAAGCTCAGGTGAGCCGGGAGTCAGCCGCACGAGGCCCCGGCGAAGCTCGGGTGAGCCGGGACCGGGGCCGCCCGGGGCGCCGGTTCCTCCCGCTCGCCGCGCTCCCGGTCGCCGTCCTGCTGGCCGTCGCCTGCGGCGGGCTGGCGCTCGGCACCCCGACGGTGCCGCTCACCGGACTCGCCGGGGAGTTCGTCGTCACCGAACTCCGGCTGCCCCGGCTGGTCCTCGCCCTGGTGTCGGGGGCCTGCCTCGGGGCCGCCGGGCTCGTCCTCCAGGAGGCGCTGCGCAACCCGCTCGCCGTACCGGAGCTGCTCGGGGTCTCCTCCGGCGCCGCCCTCGCCGTCGCCGGTCCGCTCGTCCTCGCCGTCTCCGTGCCCGGCGCCCTCCAGCCGTTCCTCGCCCTCGGCGGGGCCGCCCTGGGCGGGCTGCTCACCCTGCTGGCGGCCGGTACCGGGCGCGGCCCCTCGGCCGTCCTGCTCTGCGGGGCCGCCGTCGCGGCGGCGCTCCAGGCGGCGTTGCTGGTCCTGATGGTCCTCGCCGACCAGCTCGACCTCCAGATCATCTACCGCTATCTCCTCGGCAGCCTCTCCGCCCGCACCTGGGACGACCTCGGCGGAGTGTGGCCCTGGGCCGTGCTCGCCGTTCCCGCGCTGCTGCTGTGCGCGCCCGTCCTGTCGGTACTGCGCCTCGGCGACGAGGAGGCCGGCGCCCTCGGGCTCCGGGTCCACCGCGCGCGGCTGGCGGCGCTCGCCGTCGCGATCCTTCTCATCGCGCCGGTGGTGGCGGTCTGCGGCCCGATCGCCTGGGTCGGCTTCCTCGCCCCGCACCTCGCCCGCCGGTCCGCGCCCGGTGCCGACGCCGTCCGTCTGCTCCCCTGGGCGGCGGTGTGGGGCGCGGCCGTGGTGGCCTGCGCGGACCTCCCGGCCCGGCTGGCGCTCGCACCGGTCGAGACCCCGGTGGGCGCGTGGACCTCACTGGTGGGCGTCCCGCTCGGGGTGCTGCTGCTCAAGCGGGGGGCCTCCCGTGCGTCCCGAGCCGCGAAGGCTTCCGGCGTCTCCGGCGTCTCCGGTACGGGGGCCGCCGTATGAGACGGATCCTCCTGCTGTGCGCCCTGGTCCTCGCCGCCGGCTGCGCCGGTCTGGTCGCCGGGCGTGCCCTCGGCCCGGCCGCCGTCTGGGAGGTCCTGCGCGGCGGCGGCGACCCCCTGGCCCGGCATATCGTCCTCGAACTGCGGCTGCCCCGCACCCTGGTGGCGCTCACCGCCGGGGCGAGCCTCGGGGTCGCGGGCATCGTGCTCCAGTCCGCCCTCCGCAACCCGCTGGCCGGACCCGAGGTCACCGGGGTCACCCCGGGTGCCGTCCTCGGCGCCGTCGCCGCCACCGGGCTGGGCCTGGCGGGCTGGAGCTCACCGGTGGCCGTGGTCGTCGCCGCCGTCGTGGGCGGTTTCGCCGGGGCGGGTCTGCTCTGGGTGCTCGCCGGAGAGGAGCGGTCCGACCCCCAGGGGGCGGCCGTGTACGGGGTCCTGGTCTCCGCGGTGCTGTCCGGGCTCACCGCCATGGTGCTCCTGGTCGCGCCGGGGGAGTTGGGCAGTGTGGTGCAGTGGCTGGTGGGCTCCACCGAGGGCCGGGTGCGTGAGCACTGGGTCCTGCTGTGGCCCTGGGCCGCGGTGTGGCTGCTCGCCGCGTGGGCGCTGGCCCCGCCGCTGACCCTGCTGCGGTGCGGGGACGACCAGGCCGCGGCGGCCGGACTGCGCCCGGGACACGCCCGTCTCGCGGCGCTCGTCTGCGCGGTCGCCCTCACGGCGGGCGCGGTCGCGGTCGTCGGGGCCCTCGGCTTCGTCGGACTGCTGGTGCCACAGCTGGCGTTCGCGCTCCACGGCGCGGATCTGCGCACGGCGCTCCCGGGCGCCGCGCTGGCCGGAGCCGCCGTGGTCGGCGGCGCGGACGCCGCCGCCCAGGCCCTCTCCCGCCTGCTGACGGACGTCCTCTCCGCCGACCGCCTCTCCATCCCCACCGGCGCCCTCACCACCTGCCTCGGCGCCGCCCTCCTCCTCGCCACGGCCCGCCGCTCACCGGGGGCGGGCCCATGAGACCGCCCCTGCCTTCCTGCGCGCGCCCGCACGGGCGGGGTGCTCACCCTGACGGCCCGGCGGCACGGGAGCCCGCGAGCGGCTCCCGGCCGTCCCCTCCGGACCCGGCCCCTGACGGACGGCCGGGTGCGGGGACCGGTTGCGCCCCGGGGGTCCGTCCCGGCCGCCGTGGCCGGGGGGTCATGGACGGCCGCCGTGCCGCCTGTGGTGGCCCGCCGTAGGCCCGGGGCGGGAATCGGAGAGGCGGGTCGTCCGATGCCGCCGTGGCGGGTGGGCCCGCAAGGCCCGGTGGTGGGCGCTTCATTCGAGTCGTACGAGGAGGAGACATGGTCACCGATGACAGCGGGCACGACCCCGGCCCCGCAGAGGCGGGGGCACGGGGCGACGCCCCGGTGAAGGGCGGGGAGGCCGCCGCCGAGGTGGTCGTCGCGGAAGGGCTCCGCTTCGGCTACCCGGGCCGGGAGGTGCTGCGCGGTGTCGATCTCTCCGTACGGGCCGGGGAGTCGGTCGCCCTGGTCGGACAGAACGGCTGCGGCAAGAGCACCCTGCTGCGGCTCTGCGCGGGCCTGCTGCGCCCCGCCCGGGGGCGCGTCCTCCTCGGCGGTGACGACCTCGCCGGACTGTCGCGCCGCGCCGCCGCCCGCCGGGTCGCCCTGCTCCACCAGTCCGCGCCGCCGGTCGCCGGGATGACCGTACGTCAACTGGTGCGGCAGGGGAGGTACGCGGCGCGCGGCCCCCTCGGGATGCTGCGCGGCGGCGACGACACCGTCTCCCTGCGGGCGATGGCCGACGCCGGGGTGGCCGACTGGTCCGGCCGGCCGGTGGAATCGCTCTCCGGCGGTGAGCGGCAGCGGGTGCGGCTGGCCCTCGCCCTCGCCCAGGACACCCGGGTCCTGCTGCTCGACGAGCCGACGACCTATCTCGACCTCCGCCACCAGCTGGAGGTGCTGTCGACCGTCGCCCGGCTCCGTACTGAACGGGAGCTGACCGTACTGATGGTCCTTCATGACCTGGGCCAGGCCGCCCGGTTCGCCGAACGGATCGTCGCACTGCGCGCCGGGACCGTCGCCGCCGACGGCCCGCCCGCCGAGGTCGTCACCCCCGCACTGCTGGCCGGGGTGTTCGGCGTCGCCGGCCGGGTCGGCGTCGACCCCGTGGGCGGCTGGCCGGTGTGTTACCCGGATCACCCTCTTCCGTCGCCCACCCCCTTGCGGAATGAAAATCATATTCATTAAGTTGGTCATGCGCCCGCGGCCAGCGGACGCACCACCCCTATGAGAGGAGTCCACACCGTGGACCAGCACCAGGTGTTCGCCCCCATCGCCGACCCCGCCCAGCTCGCCCACCTGTCCGCCACCCACTCCAACGCCCTCGTCGAGAACCCCTTCGACGGCGCCGAGGAGCGGACCGAGGACGACACCCAGAGCTGACCCCGCGCCGTGGTCACCGCCCGCGAGGCCGGTGACCACGGCTCCGCCGGGGCCGCCCGGACCCCGCTTGTCCCCGGGCGGCCCCGGCCCCCCCCCCCCCCCC